>NZ_JAALDV010000314.1:0-7398 GCF_014145045.1 Dietzia sp. DQ12-76 | reverse complement strand
GTTCTCCTCGCTCGATGTGTTCAACAAGATGATCGCGACGTGCGAGACCATGGCGCATCTCGACGTGTTGGTGGCGTGGGGAGACCTCGTCGTCGACGAGGTCTCGTCCGCCGGCGTACAGCGCTTCGTCACCGCCTGAGGCGGGGCGGTGCGGGCTCAGCGCGCGGTCCAGCCGCCGTCCGCGTAGAGCTCGGCGCCGGTCATGAACCCGGCGTCGTCGCTGGCCAGGAAGGCCACGCAGCCGGCGATCTCCGCGGGGGTGCCGAGCCGTCCCATCGGGGTACCGGCGAGCATCCCGCGATGGCGCTCGCTGCCCTCGAAGCGCTCCAGGAGCTGGGGGGTCTCGATGAACCCGGGATGGAGGGAGTTCACCCTGACGCCCCTGGTGGCCCAGTGCATCGCGGCGTTCTTGGACATCGTCCGTACCGCGCCCTTGGCGGCATGGTAGGCGAAGCTGTTGCCGAAGCCGCCCACGCTGCCGAGGATCGAACAGACGTTGACGATCGCCCCGCCGCCGGTGCGTTCGATGGCGGCGCCGGCGTGCTTCATGCCCAGCCACACGCCGGTCTGGTCGACGTCGATGACGCGCTGCCAGTGCTCGGGGGACTCGTCTTCCACCGTCTTGAGGCTGCCGATCCCCGCGTTGTTGACCAGCACGTCCAGCCGGCCGTGGGCTTCCATGACGCGGTTCACCGCGGCGCTCCACTGCTCCTCGGACGCCACGTCGAGCTCCACCCGGAGGTGGGGTCCGACCGGGAGGGAGGAGGCCACCTCGTCGAGGGGGGTACCGGGCAGATCGGCGGCGACGACGACGGCGCCCTCGGCCGCGAGCCGGCCGCAGATCTCCGTGCCGATTCCACCGGTCGCACCCGTGACGAGCACGACGTGATCCTCAAAACGCTCCATGTGTTCGGCCTTTCCGGTGCCGGGGGGTGTACCGCTCGACGATAGATGAAGTGAACTGAATTCAGTATACGCCTCGGGTGGCCTCCCGGATCGGGTGCCGCTCAGCCCTCGGCGGGGAACACCACCATGAGTGCCTCGGCGATGCATGCCGGCTTCTCGCTGCCCTCCACCTCTATCGCGTAGTGAACGCAGGCCAGGACGCCGCTGGCCTGCGCCTCCCGGGTCCACGCCACCCGGCCGGCAGCCCGGATCCTGTCGCCGGGTCGGACGAAGGAGGGGAACCGCACCTTGTCGAGCCCGTAGTTGATCGCGCGTCCGATGCCCTCGAACGTGAACAGTTCGGAGCTGAGGCGGGGGAGGAGTGACAGCGTGAGATACCCGTGGGCGACGGTCGACCCGATGTTCGACGCCGCCGCCCGTTCCCGGTCGACGTGGATCCACTGCCAGTCCTCGGTGACATCGGCGAAGGCGTTGATGCGGTCCTGGGAGACCGTGAACCAGTCACCGGCCCCGAGGTCGAGGCCGGCGGACGCTCGGAACTCGTCGACACCGTGGAATACGTGGGTCATGGATTCTCCTCAATCGAGTGGGCGGGCGGAGGGGCCGGCGTCTCGCACGGTATCGGGTACGAGCGGGGCGCGGAACCCGCTTCTCGAACTAGGTTCAGTAGAGCAGCGGCTACCGTTGGGGGGTGAACGAGGATAGCGGCCCGGACCGGCGGAGCCTGGCAGTCGGCTATGTCCCCGGTGTGCGACCCGACAAGTGGCTCACCCGGTGGCGCGAGCGCAACCCCGACCTGCCGATCACGGCGCGGCGGGTGGGTGACCCCCGGGCGGAGCTGGCGTCGACGCCGGGTTCGGGAGGTGTCGACGTGGTGTTCCTCCGTGAGGCCGACCACGCCCCCCGCTCCGCCCCGGCCGGACTGTTGCGTATTCCGCTGTACACCGAGACCATGGCCGTGCTCGCAGCGCGGGGCCACGAGATCGGCGTCTACGAGTCCCTGTCCCGGGCCGACCTGGAGGGGGAGCCGTGGCTCGACCCCGTCGACGCGATCACCGCGTCACCCGACGAGGTCTCTGCCGCGGTGGACCTGGTCGCGGCCGGAGTCGGACTACTGGTGCTACCGCAGCCGTACGCCCGCGCACTGAGTCGTCGGGACGTCATCGAGCGCCCGTTGGAGGGCGTTCCCGCCACCCGCATGGGCGTCGCCTGGTCGTCGGACCGCGAGGGCGACGTGATGATCGACGAGTTCGTCGGCATCGTCCGCGGGCGGACCGCCGCCACGTCCCGCAACGCCGGGGACGCACCGAAGGAGAAGCTGAACGCCCGGCAGAAGGCGGCGGCGAAGGCGCGGGCCCGGGGAGAGCGGGTACGGGACGAACAGCGCCGGGGCCGGCAGCCCGCGTCGCGGGGGAAAGGCCGGTCGGCGCGGGGGCGGTGACGGGATACCGGACTCCACGAGCGCGTCAGCGACCCCTGCGTCTCGCACCCGCGCCGACCATCCCGCGGGCGAAGTGCAGTTGGCGCGCCACCACGTCGTCGGCGGTCAGGGGGCCGTCGGGGCGGTACCAGGATGAGATCGACACGCACAGCGACGAGATCGCGCGGGCCGCGTCCTCGGGGTGCTCGCAGGCGAAATGGCCCGACTCGACGCCGGCCCGGATGCTGTCTTCGAGCATCGTCTGCTGCGAGTCGCGCTGGGCGATGTGGTGGTCACGAACGTCCGGGTCCATGCTCCGTATCTCCGTGGAGGCCACGAACGCCTGGTCCCTCCTGGCCATGTGGAACCGGGCCAGGGACTCGACGAGATTCTCGAACCGCGCGACCGGGTCGCTGCCGGCGTCCTCCACGGCCGCTCTGGTGTGCTGGAACATCTCGGCCATCGCGGCGTCCACCACGGCCGCGAGGATCGCCTGCTTCGAGCGATAGTGGTGGTAGAGGCCCGGAACCGACAGGCCCGCCTCCTCGGCGATCATCCTGATCGAGGCGCCGTGATACCCGTGTCGCGCGAAGACGGCCAGCGCGGCCCGCAACGGGGGCGACAGGGTGTCGGGCCCGAATTCTCGCCAGTCGCTCATCGGTGGACTCTCCTCGGTCATCGAAAAACCCTAGCTGTCGGTCACTTGACACGTGATGTGGTGTGGGTAACACTACATCGGACCGAGCGATCGATCGGTCGGGGCGATGGAAATGGAGGGCGACGATGAGTGGACCGAGCGCGCGCCCGTGGCGGGACGTGTACCGCCCGGGCGTCGACGAGGGCCTCGCCGAGCAGCGATCAACGCTGGTCGCCGCCTGGCGCGACCGAGTCGCGACGAGTCCGGACCGGACCGCGGTCGCGTACTTCGACACCGTGCTGTCGGCTCGCGAGGTCGACCGCTTGTCCGACGCCCTCGGCGCGGCGCTGCAGGATCGAGGCGTGCAGGGCGGCGACCGCGTCGGGATCCACCTGCAGAACATCCCGCAGTACGCCATCTCCCTGCTCGCCCTGTGGAAGATCGGCGCCGCCGCCGTGGTCCTGAACCCCATGTACTTCGGCCGCGAGCTCCGGCTGCCCGTCGAGGACTCCGGCGCGGTGGGGATCATCGCGACCGACCGGGACGTCGCCGCGATCCGCGAGAGCGTGGAGGGCACCGACGTCGGGTGGATCCTCGGTACCAGTGAGCAGGACCTGCAGACCCGGAACGATCCCCGGGTGTTCGGAGGCACGGATTCGGGAGTGCCGTCGGAGGACGGCGATCTGGTGCAGCTCATCTCCGACTTCTCGGGTCGGACCCCGGCGCCCGTCGCGGTGTCCCCGGACGACCTCGCGCTGTTGACCTACACGTCGGGGACCACCGGCCCACCCAAGGGCGCGATGAACTCGCACGCGAACGTGGTGTCCGTGGCCCGGAGTTTCGCCGACTTCGTGGGTGTCGTGCCGGGGGACGTGGTCCTGGCGATCGCCCCGCTGTTCCACATCACCGGCGCGGTCATCAACGCGACCCTCGGTCTGCTGGGGGATACTGCGCTGGTCTTCGCCGGGCGCTTCCGGCCCGAGGTCGTCCTGGACGCCTTCCGTGAACACCGCGTCACCTACACGATCGGGTCCATCACGGCGTTCAACGCCCTCATGCGACTGGACGGGGCCGGCCCGGAGCATTTCGCCTCCGTCAAGACCCTCTACAGCGGGGGAGCGCCGATCCCGCCGTCGACGGTCGAGCGATTCAGAGAGCGGTTCGGGCACTACATCCACAATGCCTACGGCATGACAGAGACGACCTCGGGGGTCATCGCCGTCCCGCCCGGGCTCCGCGCCCCGGTCGACGAGTCCAGCGGCACCCTCTCCGTCGGGGTCCCGCTCCCCGGCGTCGACGCGAGCGTGGTGGGGGTCGACGACCGGCCCGTCGCGCCCGGCCAGCAGGGCGAGCTCGTCCTCAGCGGACCGCAGGTCGTCTCCGGCTACTGGCGCAACGACGCGGCCACCGCCGGGGCGATGCCCGGGGGCCGACTGCACACCGGTGATGTGGCCGTCATGGACTCCGCCGGCTGGGTCTACCTCGTCGACAGACTCAAGGACCAGATCAACGCCTCCGGGTACAAGGTCTGGCCCCGAGAAGTCGAGGACGTCCTGTACGAGCACGACGCGGTCTTCGAGGCCGCCGTCGTCGGCCTTCCTGACGAGTACCGCGGCGAGAAGGTGGTCGCGTTCGTCTCCCTCAAGGCGGGACGCACCGCCTCCGAGGCGGAGTTGATCTCGTTCGCCGCATCGCGCCTGGCCGCGTACAAGCGGCCCTCCGAGGTCCACGTGGTGGGCGAACTCCCCAAGACCCAGACCGGCAAGATCCGTCGCCGCGAACTCCGCGACGAGCACACCCCCTCCTGATCCCCCAGACCCCTCACCCGACCCGAAGGAGATGACATGGCCGAGGCCAGCATCCGCCCCGACCTCCCCTCGGAGGTCACCCCGACCCAGTCCGCCGAGGGCAACAAGAACGCCAAGAGGTCGCTCGCCGCCAGCACCACCGGGCAGCTGTTCGAGTGGTACGAGTGGACCGCTTACGCGGTGTTCGCCCCGTTCATCGCGGCGGCGATGTTCAACAACGAGAACCCGGTCTCGGCCCTGCTGGCGACGTTCGCCGTCTTCGCGGTGGGCTTCCTGGTCCGGCCGCTCGGCGGGATCGTCTTCGGCCGGATCGCGGACGTCAAGGGCCGCAAGTGGGTCCTCATCACCACCATGCTCATGATGGCGGGCGCGAGCCTGCTGATCGGCCTGCTGCCGAGCTACGAGACCCTGGGCGTCTTCGCGTCGGTGCTGCTCCTGCTCTGCCGGATCGTCCAGGGCTTCGCCCACGGTGGTGAGTCCGCGACCGCGTACAGCTACGTCGCAGAGATCGCACCGCCGCATCGCCGCGGCATGTGGGGGAGCCTGGTCTTCGTCGCCATCATGGGCGGCACCGTCGTCGCCTACGGAGTCGGCGGCACCATCACCGCCGTGCTGTCCGAGTCCGCCGTCGGCGAGTGGGGCTGGCGCATCCCGTTCCTGCTCGGCGCCGTGTTCGCCCTGTTCGTGTTGTACCTGCGGGCCGGCATGGAGGAGTCCGACGTCTTCGACAAGGCCGCCGAGGCGGCCGCGGCCGACCCGACCTCCCCGGTCGTCACCTTTTCCAAGGGCCGTCTCGCCCGGGCGATCGCGCTGGTCGTGACCATGGTCTCCGGCGTCACCGTCGCCCACTACACCTGGAGCTCCTACGCCTCCACGTTCGCCATCACGCAGCGCGACATGGATGCGGGCGCCGCCTTCTGGATGATCTTCGGCAGCCAGCTGGTCGCCCTGTGCACCCTTCCGTTGTGGGGCCTGCTGTCGGACAAGATCGGCCGTCGTCCGGTGATCTTCATCTTCGCGGTCGGCACCATCGTCACCACCCCCTTCCTGATGGGCATGATCGACGACCGGCCGTGGACCCTGTTCCTCACCTCGCTCATCGCCATGACGCTGGTCGCCGCCGCCGGATCCATCCTCTCGTCGTTCATGTCCGAAGCGTTCCCCACCAAGATGCGCACGGCGGGTATCGGCTTCGCCTACTCCCTGTCCGTCGCGGTCTTCGGCGGCAGCGCACCGTACCTCAACGCGCAGTTCATCGAGTGGGACGTGTACTGGATGATCAGTGCCTACATCATCGTGCTCTGCGTCTGCACCCTCATCGCCACGGCGATCATGAAGGAGACCCGCGGCAACGACCTGCACACGGTCGGCCACGACTAGTCCGTGCCCGTTCCGGCCATCCGACCGCCCATCAACCGCGAGGATCACCCCCATGACCACTCCACCAGCATCGTCCGCCGGCCTGGCGGTCGACCGACTCCTCCGCCCCGACGTCGTGGGGCCCAGGATCGCCGAGGCCACGGGCGAGGCGGCCTGGACGGACTTCTCCGCCGAGCTGATCGCGGGGGGCAAGTCCAACCTGACGTTCACGCTCCGCTCGGACGCCGGCGAGCTCATCCTGCGTCGGCCGCCCACGGGTGAGCTCCTCCCGAGCGCCCACGACATGGGTCGCGAGGCGCGCATCCAGCTGGGGCTGGCGTCGACGGACGTCCCGGTGGCCGGGATCGTGCTCAACGAGACCACCGGTGAGGACCTTGGTGTCCCGTACTACGTGATGGAGAAGGTGGTCGGTCACGTGATCCGTGACGCACTGCCGCCGGGTTACGCCGAGACCGACGACGACAAGGCGGCCATGGCGGACGCGCAGATCGACGCGATGGTCGCTCTCCACGCGGTGGACCAGGATGCCGTCGGTCTGGGGGATCTGGGGCGGCCGGAGGGTTACCTGGAACGGCAGCTACGCCGGTGGCTCGGCCAATCGGAGAAGGCGAGCGAGAGCGTCCGCGCGGACCGTCTGCCCGAGCTGGCCGCGCGACTCGGACGGGACCTGCCCACCTCGCCGTCGTCGCGGATCATCCACGGTGACTACCGCATGGACAACTGTGTGGTCGACGCCGATGATCCGGGGCGGATCAAGGCGATCCTCGACTGGGAACTGTCGACCCTCGGCGATCCGGTGGCCGACCTCGCCCAGACCGTTCTGTACTGGGGCGATCCCGATGGCCCCGAGGTCCCGCTCATCCCGAGCCTGACCACAGGTCCCGGATGGCCGGGCCCACAGCGGTTGCTGGACCGGTACTGCTCCGCGACCGGCACGGACCCCGCCCACATGCCCTGGTATCTGGCGTTCGCGACGTTCAAGTTCGCGGCGATCGCCCAGGGAGTGGCCACCCGTTCGGAGGCCGGTGACATGGCCGGACAGGACTTCGGCGACATCGGCCCGCAGATCCGCGAACTGGTGGAGTACGGCCACTCGATCCTCGACTCCCGGAAAGGCACCCGCTGATGGCTGATCCCGCGTCCACCTCACCCGCACCCGGCGCCAGCGCGTCCGACGACACCGCATCCGATGCCTCCGCCCGGGCCGTGCGCGGGCCGGTCGACCCCCGCACGGGCCCGACCACGGC
>NZ_JAALDV010000313.1:0-2235 GCF_014145045.1 Dietzia sp. DQ12-76 | reverse complement strand
GCCTGCTCGAGTCGGCGGGGATCACTCCACCGCCCGGCTTCGTGCCCCCTCCGCCTGCTCCTCCTCCGCCGCCGGACCCCACCCCGCAGAGCCCCTGCCCGCGCACGGCCGCCGCGTGCGTGGACCTCGACGGGAACCGGACCTGGCTGCAGTCGGGGGAACGGCTGAGCTACGGGCCGGTGCGGATGTCCCACGGAAGGGCCGGGTGGGAGACCCCTCGTGGGACGTACCAGGTCACCCGTAAGGTCCGCCACGAGGTCAGTCGTCTGTTCGACGACGCCCCGATGCCGTTCGCGGTGTACTTCGTGGGCGGGATCGCGTTCCACGAGGGGGACCCGGCCCACCTGTCGCACGGGTGCATCCGGATGGACCGGCCCGCGGCCGAGACCTACTTCGACAGGCTGCAGGTCGGGGACACGGTCGTGGTGTTCTGAGGACCGGGAGAGCCGTCTCAGGAGCCCCGGGGGTCGGTGAACATGCGGGCCTCGGCCCGGTCCGGCAGCAGGTACTCGGCGGACCTGGCCGCCAGTACCGACCCGGCGATGACCAGGATGAAGCCGATGGCGGCGACGAACGGCCCGTAGGTGACCGAAGTCCCGTCGGGGAGTCCCGCCAGCATCGGATCGGCGGTGTCGGTCGAGTTGAACAGGACCCAGACGAAGATCAGATGGGCGATCAACACCAGCGACGCGAGAACCGCGTTGGCGGCCGCGAAGAATCCCAGTCGGGTGAACACGGTGACGGCCACCAGGACCAGCAGTACGAGCAGGCCAAGGAAGTTCAGGGGCGCCATCGCACGGAGGTCCAGGACCTCGGTGAGCTCGAGGGCGGTGATGCCCCCGCCGGTCGCGGTGGACAGCCAGGGGAGGTACAGGCTGAGAAGGGCGAGTGCCAGACCCGCGACCGCGATGAGCCCGCCGACGCGGCTGCGCAGTAGAGGGACGATCTTGCCGCCCCGCGTCGTCGCCGCCGGGGGCGGTGTCTCGGAAGCGGGGGGTGTGCGGGAGGTGGGCGTTGTCTGTGCGGCCATGGTGTGCCCCTTAGTCGTACCGGAGTCTCAAGTGAGATAAGTCACATAATAGGTGGCGTTGTCCGCCCGTGCCATAACAGCGCGCTTCCCCCGGAGGTCGTCTATCCGTCTCGACGCGAGAGGGGGTCCCTGGCGTATCTCGCCGACCGGGCAGCCCACGCCGAGGCGGCGGAGACCACCACGAACCCGGACGCCGCGACGTACGGCCCGAAGGTCACCGAGGCGTTGGCGGGCAGCCCCGACAGGGCCGGCGTCGTCGATCCCGTGGAGAGGATGAGGGTCCAGACGAAGGCGAGGTGACCCGCGAGTACTCCTGCCGCCATCACCGCCGCCGCCACGGCGAACGCCCCCAGTCGGGTGAACGCGGTCACGGTCACGAGCAGGGCCAGGACGAGCAACCCGAGGAACAGCACCGGGGCGACACTGCGGACGTCGATGATCTCGGTGATGCCCAGGCCGGAGATCCGCTCGCCCCCGCCGGCGGAAAGCCACGGCAGGAAGAGGCTGAGCAGCGACACCGCCAGGCCGGCGAACGCCATCAGGACCCCGATCCGGTTCCGGACGTGCGGGATCCTCTTGGTGCGTGCGGGGGTCCTGGTCGGGAGGGGCACGCGGTGGGGTGAGGGTGGTGTGTACGGGGGCATGGCGGTCACCCTCCGGGGCGGAGTCGGATGGCGCAGGTGCGTCCGGTTCCATGGTAGGGGCCGGCCCGGACCGGAACGGTGCCGAAACTCACCCCGTTACGTGACCGGGATCGTCAGCGGTGGCGGGTGGTCCGGCGAGTGGGCTCCGCGGCCATCGGATCCTCCGGCCAGGGATGTCGGGGATAGCGGCCCCGCATCTCCGCCCGCACACCGGGATACGCCTCGCGCCAGAAGAACTCCAGGTCGCGGGTCACGCCGAGCGGCCGGCCGGCGGGGGAGAGCAGGTGCACCGTCACGGGTACCCGTTTGTCGCAGATCCGGGGTGAGGAGGTCCACCCGAAGCACTCCTGCAGCTTCACCGCAAGTACGGGGGACGCGTCGGATCCGGGTTCCGGATAGTCGACGCGGTACCACGACGAACTGGGCACCTGCAGGCGATCGGGCACGAGCTCGTCGAACCGGGAGGCCTCCGGCCACGGGAGCAGTCGTCGGAGCGCGCCGCCGACCTCGCGCCCCCTGAGCGTGCCGCCTCGCGTCATGGACTCGACCTCCGGCCCGAGC
>NZ_JAALDV010000312.1:998-5189 GCF_014145045.1 Dietzia sp. DQ12-76 | reverse complement strand
CGTCGGGGGCGGGGACGAGCCCGGCGGCCGGGGCCGGGGCCGAGCGTCACCTGGTCGCCCTGTGTCGGGCCGGGTGGACGATCCTCGTCGTACGGGGGCCCTCCGCTCCCGCGAACGCCTGTCGTCCGCAGGTGGGCACCGTGCCATCGGACGCGGGCGGCGTGCTGCCCGCCCTGAGATCCTGGTGGCCGGGGACCACGCTGCTTCCACCGCTCCTCGGCGAGCCGGTCGCTGATCCGCTCGGGATCTGGGCCGTACGCAGCGCGTAGTCCCGTCAGCGCGTGTAGTCCGTGGCGCGCTCATAGCGCGCGTGATCGTCCCAGACCCGGCGCAGTAGCTGCTCGAGCTCCCAGACGTCGCCCTCGGTTCCGAAGTACTTCCGGTCGATCGTCTTGAGCTTGTCCTCGTTCTCGAGGATCTTGGCCCACAACTTGGCCCGCTCGACGGGGTCGTCGGTGAAGTTCTTGTTCAGGTACTCGTGCGAGTGCCGCCTGAGGTTGCCGAGGACGGTGAGAGCCTTACCGGCCGGGCTCACCAGCGAGGCCACGATCGTCACCACGAGGACCGCCACGATGACGCCGAGCGACAGGTAGGTGGGCACCTCCACCACGTCGACGTGCTCGCCCTGGTTGATGAACGGCAGGTTGTTCTCGTGGAGTGCGTGGAGGACCAGCTTCACGCCGATGAAGCCCAGGATCGCCGCCAGGCCGTACTTGAGGTAGACGAGACGGTCGAGGAGGCCGTCCAACAGGAAGTACAGCTGGCGGAGACCGAGCAGGGAGAACGTGGTCGCGGTGAAGACGATGAAGACGTTCTGGGTCAGACCGAAGATCGCGGGGATGGAGTCCAACGCGAACATGATGTCGGTGCCGCCGATCGCCACCATGACGATCATCATCGGCGTCATGACCTTCTTGCCGTTCTCGATTGTGAACAGCTTGTCGTGGTCGTAGTGTTCGGTCGCCGGAATGAACCTCTTGGCCAGGCGCACCACGACGTTGTCCGCGTCGTCGTCCTCGTCATCCTCGGCCAGGAGTCGGCCCGCGGTGATGATGAGGAAGATGCCGAACACGTAGAACAGCGCGCTGAACGCGGTGAGCAGAGCGGCGCCCACGAAGATGAAGGCGGTCCGCGCGATGATGGAGAACACGATGCCGAACAGCAGCGCCTTCTGCTGCCCCGCGCGGGGGACCTTGAAGCTGGTCAGCAGAAGCAGGAAGACGAACAGGTTGTCCACCGAGAGGGCCTTCTCGGTGATGTACCCGGCGAAGTACTCCACGCCCATCTGAGTGCCGCCGAAGATCCACACCAGGAAACCGAAGGCGATCGCGATGCCCACGTACAGGGCGGACCAGATGGCCGATTCCCTGAGCGTCGGGATGTGCTCCTTGCGGACATGGAAGAAGTAGTCGAACAGCAGCAGTGCGACGATGAGTGAGACCGCGAGGGTCCAGGCGAGCGGGGAGGCTCCCAACGGGGGTGTCCTTTCCGAGGAAGGCCGAGTGACCGGATTATCCTACGCGCCTCCACCGGAATCGCCCCAGGTCAGTTTTTCCGCCGCACGCACATCGTGTGCTGCGCCTCCACCACCGTCGCGCCGCGGCTGTCCGTCACCACCGCCGTGTGGACGACGCTGGTGCTCGGCCGCTCGGAGAGTTGCTGCCTGATGGCGTCGGCCTCGGGGCCGGGGACGTCCACCATACACCGCAGTCTGCCCCGGCCGGGAGCCCGGAAATCGATCGTCGCGCTCTTGGTCCACACCTGGTAGCCGCCACCGAGCTGGCCGGACAGCAGTGCCCCGTAGAGGACGTCGGTCGCGGCGAACAGGGCGCCTCCGAACGCGGTGCCGTTGGTGTTGGCGGTCCACGGCGCGACGTGCATGCTCAGCTCCCCGCGGCTCCAGTCCGGGGCGACGTGCCGGATGCGGATGCCGGAGCCGAGCAGCGGCGGGTAGAGGGAGGCCAGCAGAGGGAACGCCCGGGGGCTGGAGGTGTATCGGTGCAGCAGCGTCTTGGGCACGCCCAGATCGTAACTTACCCGCGAGTCAGTTCAATCAGGTGATCCCGCCGGCGGGGCGTGGAAGCCCTGGTCGGGCGACCGCGGAGACCCGATGGCGGCGAGCCGTGGACAAAATCAGCCCCGCTGTCTAGACAAACGGCGGTGGTTTGTCTACGTTGGACGCATCACGTGGCGTGCGACACACGCCGCCGGGTTCGACCGAGGGAGTCCTCCAGATGCACACCGACCTCCAGACAGAGGAGACCGCGGCTCAGCCGTACCCCTGGACTGACGGCAAGCGATACCTGTGGCTGCTCGGGCTCATCCCGGCCGGCGCCCTGTTCATCTCGCTCGGGCTGTTCTCGTGGTTCTCCCACGCCGGGTGGGGCACCGCCGCCGTGGTGGCCTGGTTCGTCGCGCCTTTCGTCGTGTTCGTGTTCATCCCCCTGCTCGACATGGTCGTCGGGGTGGACGGGCGGAACCCGCCGGAGGAGGTCATCGAACGCCTGGAGGCCGATCCGTTCTATCGCTGGTGTACGTACCTGTACATCCCGGTGCAGTACGCCGCCCTGATCACGGCCTGCTATCTGTGGACCGCGGACGACCTGTCGTTCTTCGGCCACGAGGGCGGGCTGGGCCTGGTGGCCAAGATCGGTATCGCCTGGGCCGTGGGGATCGCCGGGGGCATCGGCATCAACACCGCTCATGAGCTCGGCCACAAGATCGAGAACTCCGAGAAGTGGCTCTCCAAGATCGCCCTGGCCACCACCGCCTACGGCCACTTCTACATCGAGCACAACCGTGGACACCACGCCCGTGTCGCGACCCCGGAGGACCCGGCGAGCTCACGTCTCGGCGAGTCGTTCTGGGCCTTCCTGCCGCGCAGCGTCGCAGGCTCCCTCGTCTCGGCCTGGGAGCTGGAGAAGAATCGTCTCGCTCGCCTCGGCAAGTCCCCGTGGAGCCTGCGTAACGACAACATCAACGCCTGGCTCATGACCGTGGTCCTGTTCGGTGCCCTCACCGCCGCCTTCGGCCTCGAGGTCCTGCCCTGGCTGATCCTGCAGGCGGTGTACGGGTTCAGCCTGCTGGAGGTCGTCAACTACCTCGAGCACTACGGACTGCGCCGCAAGAAGCTCGACAGCGGTCGCTACCAGCGCTGCCGGCCCGAGCACTCGTGGAACTCCGACCACCTGGTCACCAACATCTTCCTGTACCACCTGCAGCGTCACTCGGACCACCACGCCAACCCGATGCGCCGCTACCAGGTGCTGCGCACCACCGACGACGCCCCGCAGCTGCCCGCCGGGTACGCCGCGCTCATCGTGGTGGCCTACGTCCCGCCGCTCTGGCGCAGGATCATGGACCACCGGGTCCTCGAGCACTACGACGGCGACGTCACCCGCGCCAACATCCAGCCGTCCAAGCGGGAGCGGATCCTCGCGCGTTACTCCGCTCCGTCGGCCACCGGGACGAGCGCCGCGTCGAATGCGTCCACGACTCCGTCCGCCACGGCGACCGCCGTCCTGGATCCCGAGCCCGACGTGAACGCGGTCCGCGGTGCCGTCTCGCCGATCGGCACCTATGCCTGCCCCAACTGCGGCCACCACTACGTGGAGTCGCTCGGAGAGCCGCGGGAGGGCTTCGGCCCCGGCACCCCGTGGTCGGAGATCCCCGACGACTGGCAGTGCCCGGACTGTGGTGTCCGAGACAAGGTCGACTTCGTCCCGGTGAGCTGATCCCCCTCGTTCCCCGTGTTCCCAGTGTTCCCAGCGTTCCCTTCAGGAGGTAACCCATGAAGATCTCGATCGATCCGGACCGGTGCGAGGGTCAGGCGGTGTGCGTCGGACTCGCCCCGAAGGTCTTCGCCCTGGGCGACGACGACGAGGTGGTCCGCCTCCTCGTCGAGGACGTTCCGGAGGATCTGCAGAAGAGGGCCCGCAAGGCCATCGAGAAGTGCCCGATGGCGGCGCTCCGCGAGACCGGGTAGGCCGGGGCCGGTTACGGTGCCGGCCAGGCCGAGGGGTCCCGACCGGTGCGCGCGAGAGCGGCGTGCCGGGGCGGGACCCCGGGGTCGTCGAAGCCCGGCACCGGGGCGGCGAACAACTCCGGCGCCGGGTCGTCGGCGAGGTCGGCCCGGACGAAGTCCAGGACGGCGCGTTCGAGCTCCTCGCCCCACGGCAGGTCGATGCCCTG
>NZ_JAALDV010000312.1:0-928 GCF_014145045.1 Dietzia sp. DQ12-76 | reverse complement strand
CGCCAGGTCGAAGGTCTGCTGCGCGAGATAGTGCTCCACCGGCGCCAGACCGTAGGAGAGATGGACCTCCTCGTCGAGCGGGGTTCCACGCCACGAGGCGGCCACCGGCGCGCGCAGGGAGTGCCAGAAGGCCACGAGGTCGGGACCGGTGGCGCCGGAGAGCCGCAGGAGGGGCTCCTCGAGGTCCCCGGCCACCTCGTCGATCGTCCCGCCGGCCAGCAGCCCCGGGACCCACATCTGCTCGTCCACGACGTGGGCCAGCACGTCTCGGGCGGTCCACTGGCTGCACGGCGTGGCCGCATCCCAGTCGGCGATGGTCGGCAGGACCCGGTCGTACAGGTCGACGGCCTGGGACTGCAGGGCGATCCAGTCGGTCATGGGCTCCATCATGCCCCGGCGCGACGGAGTGTTCCGGGCCGGTAGGTCTGGTCAGGGCTTGTCGAACCGCTCGCCCGCGCCCAACCGCTGCAGCCGCATCCACTCGCGCAGGCCGGACGGGTCCCGCCTGGTCACCAGGAAGTACCAGCCAAAGCGCAGGATCTCCTGGGGGATGAGACGTCGGTTGCCGGGCTGGGTGAGCACATACCCGCGGTTGCGGTAGGTGAAGTGCCGCTTGACCGGGTCGTCGGGGAACTGGGTGTGCATGCGGCCGCCGAGGATCGGCTTGAACTCGTCCGAGCCCTGCGGGTGCAGGTACGCGGTGGTGAGGCAGGTGCCGAAGGGCAGCCGGGATCGCACCAGCCGGCGGTGCATCTCCACCTCGTCGCCGCGGATGAACAACCGGAGGTCCGGCACGCCCACGCGGTCCAGGCAGTCCGCGGTGAACAGTGCGCCGTTGAACAGGGAGGCGATGCCGGGCAGGAGATCGGAACCATCCGCGACCGCGGCTGCTGTGTCCGTCGGGCCCACTGCCGCGTCCGTCGGGCCC
>NZ_JAALDV010000311.1:0-4751 GCF_014145045.1 Dietzia sp. DQ12-76 | reverse complement strand
GGGCGCGGCGATCTCCTCCTCCGTACCCGAACAGCCGGCGAGTGCGACTCCGGCCGCCATCGCGAATGCGAGGGCGGCCGGGACACGGCGACGTCCGGTGGTCGAGAGCGGGCGATCCGTCGCGGTGGGAGTCATGCGTTCCTGTTCTTCCTGCGTGTGTCAGGCCCCGATGATGAAGGCCTCGAGTTCGGCGCGGGCCTTGTCGTCGGCCATCTGCTCCGGCGGGGACTTCATGAGGTACGCCGACGCCGGCAGGATCGGCCCGCCGATGCCGCGGTCCTTGGCGATCTTGGCCGCCCGGACGGCGTCGATGATGATGCCGGCCGAGTTGGGCGAGTCCCACACCTCGAGCTTGTACTCCAGGTTGATGGGGGCGTCGCCGAAGGCGCGTCCCTCGAGGCGAACGTACGCCCACTTGCGGTCGTCGAGCCACTCCACGTAGTCGGAGGGGCCGATGTGCACGTTGCGGTCGTGGATCTTGCCGGCCAGGGTGCCCTCGAGGTTGGAGGTCACGGCCTGGGTCTTGGAGACCTTCTTGGACTCCAGTCGCTCGCGCTCGAGCATGTTCTTGAAGTCCATGTTGCCGCCCACGTTGAGCTGGTACGTCCGGTCCAGCGCGACGCCGCGGTCCTCGAACAGCTTGGCCATCACCCGGTGGGTGATGGTCGCGCCGACCTGCGACTTGATGTCGTCGCCGACGATCGGGACCCCCGCCGAACGGAACTTCTCGGCCCACTCGGGGTCGGAGGCGATGAAGACGGGAAGGGCGTTGACGAAGGCGACCCCGGCGTCGATGCAGCACTGCGCGTAGAACTTGTCCGCCTCCTCGGACCCGACCGGCAGGTAGCTGACCACCACGTCGACCTCGGCGTCCCGCAGGGCCTGCACCACGTCCACGGGCTCGGCGCCGGATTCCTCGATGGTCTGACGGTAGTACTTGCCCAGGCCGTCGAGGGTGGGGCCGCGCTGGACCGTGATGCCGGTCGGCGGCACGTCGCAGAGCGCGAGGGTGTTGTTCTCCGAGGCGGTGATCGCCTCCGCGAGGTCCATCCCGACCTTCTTGCCGTCGACGTCGAACGCGGCGACGAACTCGACGTCGCGGACGTGGTAGTCACCGAACTTCACGTGCATGAGCCCGGGGACGGTCTGGTCGATCGCCGCGTCCTTGTAGTACTCGACGCCCTGCACGAGCGAGGACGCGCAGTTGCCGACGCCGACGATCGCGACGCGCACCTTCTGGTCGGTCATTGGTGTTCTCCTTGTGATGGGTTCTCTGTCTGGATGAGTTCGTTGATCCAGCGCAGCTCGCGCTCGCTGGTCTCGAGGCCCAGCAGGGTGAGTTGCCGGGCGTAGCGTAGTTCGGTCGGGCCGGCGCGTGTCGCCGCGTCCCGTTGGCCCTCGCGGCGCTCCTCGAGGACGCGCCGTCGGCCCTCGAGGAGCCGCACCCGGGCGGGCCCGGGGGTGCGGTCGAAGAAGGCCAGGTGGACGCCGAAGCCGTCGTCGGTGAACGAGGAGGCGCCGGGCGAGTCGAGCAGGGCGGCCAACGTCGCCTCGCCGACGGGGGTGATGCGGTAGGTCTTGCGACCGCGTCGTGCGGTGGCCGGTGGACGCGTGGCGGTGGCCGCCGTCGCGTCCTCGACGATGTCCCCCTGGTGCCGGAGGCGACGCAGGGTCGGATAGAGCGAACCGAAGGACACGGTGCGCACCGTCCCCAGCATCTCGGAGAGGCGTTTGCGCAGTTCGTATCCGTGCATGGGGCGCTCGTCGAGCAGCCCGAGGATCGCCAGATCGAGCACTCCACCCCCTCACGTCGACGAGTCATGCCTGCGGATTTCCGCGACGGTGACTGAGAGTACACCCTGTGATGTATCGCGCCGATATACCGGTTTGCGGCATCGGCGAGACGCGTCGAGTCCGCGCGGGGCCGGAGTACGCCGGGTCGCGCCCTCGACCGAGGCCTGTTCCCCCCTCGGGTTCTCCGACCCCGGACGCGCGCGGGGACCGCGCCGGGGTCGTAGGCTGGCCCCCGTGGACCAGGCCGACTCCCGCTACCGGCGACCCGGCCCCCCGCCGGGGCCGGAGGACCCCACCGGCCGAGAGGCGCTGCGGCGTCGCCGGGTGGTGGACTTCGCCCTGCGGCGCCGAGGGGTGTTGGCGGATCTCCGCGAGGGCGTCTCGGCACTGCGGGAGGTGTGCGACGCGGACGTCTATCTCCTGCGTGCGGCCGGGTTCCACGGCGTGGAGACCGAGACCGTGTGCCCGGTGTGCCGCAAGGAGAACCTCACCGAGGTGTCGTGGGTGTTCGGCGACGACCTGGGTTCCGCCTCCGGCTCGGCCCGGAGCGCGGATGAGATCAAACAGCTGGCGCTGACCCACGACGCGTTCACCGTCCACGTGGTGGAGGTGTGCCGCAGTTGCTCGTGGAACCACCTGATCGAATCCTATGAGGTGGGTCTCGCCTCGGGCGAGGGCAGGCGCGTGCGCCGGGCCGCGAGGGACCTACGCCGACACCGCTGATCGCCCACCGCCGACACCGCAGCTCGCCCTCCGTGAGCACCGCAAGGTGCCGTGCCCGGGTGCACTGGATTCCGGGCGGAGCGCGATTTCGTACACAATGGACCCCGATGCACCGTCAGCGGGGGTCGCCCGTGCCGGTCGTAGCTGTTCGCAGGAGGGTGGAAGATGTCGCAGAGTGACAGGACGCGTGGGGGATCCGACGGGGGTCGGGACGACTCCGCGCACCGGCGCGGCTGGTTTCGACGCCACCCGGCCTGGACGACGCTGATCCTCGTCGTCGTCGTCCTCCTGGTGATCCCGCTCGTGATCGTCGGGGTGGTCTACAACCGCACCGAGATCCCCCGCCCGGGCAGCGTGGCCACCAACCAGATCTCCGAGATCTACACCAACGACGGCTCGACCATGATCGGACGCATCGTCCCACCGGAGGGCAACCGGACCCTGGTGGAGGTCGACGCGATCCCCGTGCACGTGCGCAACGCCGTGATCGCCGCGGAGGACCGCAGCTTCTACACCAACGAGGGGTACGACCCCACGGGCATCGGGCGCGCGGTGATCGGGCAGATCACCGGTGAGTCCAGCGCCGGCGGTGGTTCGACCATCACCCAGCAGTACGTCAAGAACACCATGGTCGGTGACGCTCCCACCTACGAGCGCAAGGCCAAGGAGATCATCATCGCGGCCAAGATGACCAACGAGTGGTCCAAGGACCAGATCCTCGGGGCCTACCTCAACACCATCTATTTCGGCCGCGGGGCCTACGGGATCGCCGCCGCCTCCACCGCGTACTTCAACAAGCCGGTCGAGAACCTCACCATCGAGGAGGGCGCGCTGCTCGCCGGCGTCATCCAGTCCCCCTCCGCCCTGGATCCGCTCAACAACGCCGTGGCCTCCGAGAACCGCTGGAACTACGTGATGGACGGCATGCGGGACATGGGAGCCATCGACGCCCAGCAGCGTGGCGCGGCGGTGTTCCCCCAGGTCGTCGAGGATCCCCAGGCGGTGGACCAGAACGTGGGCGACCCCACCAACGGGGCCATCCGGCGCCAGGTGTTGGCCGAACTGGCGATGGCCGGCCTCGACGAGCAGATGCTCAACACCCGCGGGCTCAGGATCACCACCACCATCGACCCCGCGACCCAGGAGGCGGTGGTCCAGGCCGCCCGCAGCAACATGCAGGGCGAGCGGCCGGAGAACCGCACCGCGGTGGTCTCGATCGACCCCCGCACGGGCGGCGTGATCGGCTACTACGGCGGAGAGGACGCCGAGGGCTGGGATTACGCCAACGCCCCGTTGCAGACCGGCTCGACCTTCAAGATCTTCGGCGTGGCGGCCGCCCTCGAGCAGGGCATCGGTCTGGGCACCCAGATCTCCTCGGCGCCGGTGACCACCGGCAACGTCACCGTCACCAACGTCGACGGCCAGTCCTGCGGGTCGTGCTCGGTGTCCCTGGCGCTCAAGATGTCCCTCAACACCTCGTTCATCCGCCTGCAGCGGATGCTGGAGAACGGGGCCAACGACGTCCGGGACATGGCCCACCGCGCGGGCGTCGCCAAGGAGATCCCCGGACTGCCGTGGGAGACGCTCACCGAGCAGGGCGAGGACCCCTATGACGGCCTGATCCTGGGCCAGTACCCGATCCGGGTGCGCGACATGGCCACGGGCCTGGCCACGTTCGCGGCCGAGGGGGTCCACCGGCCCACCCACTTCATCGAGAAGGTCGAGACGGCCGACGGCGAGGTCCTCCTGGACAACTCGGAGCCCGAGGGGGAGCGGGTGGTGGACGCCGACGTGGCCAACAACCTCACCTCCGCGATGGAACCGATCGCCGCCTACTCCAACGGCCACTCGCTGGCCGGTGGCCGCCCCTCCGCGGCCAAGTCCGGCACCACCCAGCTCGGCGACACCGGCTACAACAAGGACGCGTGGTTCGTGGGGTACACCCCGTCCATCGCCACCGCGGTGTGGGTGGGGACCGACGACAACCAGCCCCTGCTCAACGCGTGGGGCGGCACGATGTACGGGTCCGGACTGCCCGCGGACATCTGGAAGTCCGCGATGGACGGCGCCCTGTCCGGCACGGAGTGGGAGAGCTTCCCGACCCCGGGGTACATCGGCGGACAGGCCGGCGCGTCCCAGTGGGAGTCCGCCGGGGGGTCGGGAACCGGCACGACGGGGGGCACCGCGGGCACCCAGCAGGCCGTTCCCCAACCCAGCGCCCCGCCCGCTCCGGC
>NZ_JAALDV010000031.1:5000-15704 GCF_014145045.1 Dietzia sp. DQ12-76 | reverse complement strand
CGTCCTGCGGTCCGACGCCCAGCGAGCGGACAGTGAGCTGCGGCGTCGCTTCCCGTCCGCGGTCCGTGGCGCGCGGCGTCGCGTGGGTTCCTCGGGGATTCAGGAAGGGCGTCGGGTGGGCGGCTCGGTGGATCTCGGGCAGAGCCGCTTCGGTGGCGGGCGGCGTCAGATCGGGGCGTGATCGGGCCGGGGGTGGCGCGGACGGCCGCGGACGTGCAAAAGATTGCATGATGTTGCATACTCGTGCGCATGGCAATCACAGTGGCAGTCGCGGGTGCATCGGGTTACGCGGGAGGGGAGTTCCTCCGCCTCCTCCTCGGGCATCCCGCGGTGGTGTCGGGTGAGATGGAGATCGGCGCGCTGGCCGCGGGGTCCAACGCGGGCCAGCCGCTGGCCGAGCACCATCCCCACCTCCTCCCGCTCGCGGACCGTGTCCTGGTCGAGACCAGTGCTGACACCCTGGCCGGTCACGACGTCGTGGTCCTGGGACTGCCGCACGGGCACTCCTCGGAGATCGCCGAGCAGTTGGGGCCAGACGTCCTCGTCGTCGACCTGGGCGCGGACTTCCGGCTCTCCGACGCCGCGGACTGGGAGGCCTACTACGGCTCCGCCCATGCCGGCACCTGGCCGTACGGTCTGCCCGAACTCCCCGGCGCGCGTGAGGCGCTGCGGTCGACCCGCCGTATCGCGGTCCCCGGGTGCTTTCCCACGGGGGCGAGCATCGCGCTGTTCCCGGCGGTCGCTGCCGGCCTGGTCGACGCGTCGGGGATCACGATCGTCGCGGTCACCGGCGCCTCCGGTGCGGGGAAGTCCGCCAAGGTGCCGATGCTCGCCTCGGAGGTCATGGGCTCGGCGAAGGCGTACGGCGTCACCACCCATCGTCACGCTCCCGAGATCACCCAGAACCTGCGGGGGGTCACCGAGTCGCGGGTGTCGGTGAGCTTCACCCCTGTCCTGGCCCCGATGGCCAGGGGAATCCTCACCACGGCGGTCGCCCCGACCACCGCGACCGCGGAGGAGCTGAGGCGGGTGTATGCCGAGGCGTTCGACGACGAGCCCTTCGTCCACGTGCTGCCCGTGGGAGTGCAGCCGATGACCGCCTCGGTCCTCGGGTCCAATGCCGTCCAACTGGGTATCGAGGTCGACGAGCGGGCCGGACGTGCTGTGTTCACGGCTGCGATCGACAACCTCGCCAAGGGCACCGCCGGTGGCGCCATCCAGTCGATGAACCTGGCTCTCGGACTCCCGGAGACGGCCGGTCTCAGCACGGTCGGCCTCGCACCGTGACGGTGGGCGCCTCGTCCGGCGCGGTATCCGGTGGCCGCGCCCACGGACTCGAGTCGTGGTCCGATCCGGTCGGGAACGACGCGCTGTTCTGGGTGGCTCCCCCGGGCACGACGTCGGTCCTGGAGGTCCACGGCGAGGGTGCGGGTGCCGCGGAGTTACGGTGGAGCATTCTGAGCGCCGAGGTTCCGGCGATCCGAGCGGTGGTCCTGCTCGGCGGACCCGGATCCGGGGACACCGGGCAGGATTTCACGTTCACGCACTCCGTCGCGGAGGACGTCGCCCGGTTCGTCGGCGCCCGATCCGGTGGCGAGGTCGGTCCGATCGAGGTCCTGGTCTTCCGACCCGACACCGATCGGTCGCCGTGGCCGGAGCCCACACGCACCACGGACGGGGTGGAGTTCGCGTTCCGCCACCGCGGGGGCGCCGACGTGCGCCTGACCCTGACCGTTCCCGACCAGCCGGAAGAGGCCTGACATGACCACCAAGATGAACGACGGGTCCACCGAACTGACGCCGTTCGTCCGCGCGCACGTCCTCGCCGAGGCGCTGCCCTGGCTGCAGAAGTTCCACGACACCATCGTCGTGGTGAAGTACGGCGGAAACGCGATGATCGACGACCAGCTCAAGGCGGCGTTCGCGGCCGACATGGTGTTCCTCCGGACCTGTGGCCTCAAGCCGGTCGTCGTCCACGGTGGCGGCCCCCAGATCACGTCGATGCTCGGCCGACTGGGGATGGAGGGCGAGTTCCGCGGAGGCTTCCGGGTGACCACCCCGGAGGTCATGGACATCGTCCGAATGGTGCTGTTCGGCCAGGTCGGCCGGGAACTCGTGGGCCTGATCAACGCGCATGGTCCGTACGCGGTCGGGATCTCCGGGGAGGACGCGGGGCTGTTCACCGCCGTCCGGCGGACGGCGATGGTCGACGGCGAGCCGACCGACATCGGGCTGGTCGGCGATGTGGAGTCGGTCGACCCCGCTGCCGTCCTGGACCTCATCGAGGCCGGCCGCATCCCGGTCGTGTCCACCATCGCACCGGATGCCGACGGCACCGTCCACAACATCAACGCCGATTCCGCCGCCGGTGCACTGGCCACCGCGCTCGGTGCCGAGAAGCTCGTCGTCCTCACCGACGTCGAGGGCCTCTACACCGATTGGCCGGACCGGTCCTCACTGGTCACGCACCTCGGAACCGGTCCGCTCGAGAAGATGCTCCCGTCACTCGAGAGCGGGATGGTCCCGAAGATGGAGGCGTGCCTGCGGGCGGTCCAGGGCGGGGTGCGGGCGGCCCACGTCATCGACGGGCGCGTCGAACACTCCGTGTTGCTCGAGATTCTCACCGAGGGCGGCATCGGCACCATGGTCACCGCGGGTGACCACGAGATCCGCACACCGGTAGGAGGCGCGACATGACCGGATCCGACACCCCATCGCTCACCGCACGGTGGGAGAGCGCTCTCATGCGCAATTACGGGACCCCGCCCCTGGAGCTCGTCTCGGGCCGGGGCGTCACCGTGATCTCGGCCGACGGCCGCGAGTACGTGGACTTGCTCGGCGGGATCGCGGTCAACGCGCTCGGCCACGCACATCCGGCGGTGGTGGACGCGGTCAGCCGCCAGGTCGCCGAGCTGGGCCACGTGTCCAATCTCTACATTCACCCGAAGGTCGTGGCGCTGGCCGAACGGCTCGAGTCGCTGCTGGCGGTGGACGAGCCCGTCCGCGCCTTCTTCTGCAACTCCGGCGCGGAGGCCAACGAGGCGGCGTTCAAGATCGCCCGCCGGACGGGCCGCTCACGGATCCTCGCGGCCGAGAACGGGTTCCACGGCAGGACCATGGGCGCGCTCGCGATGACGGGCCAACCCGCCAAACGGGAGCCGTTCGAGCCGATGCCCGCCGGGGTCGAGTTCTTCCCCTACGGAGACATCGAGGCCCTCACCGCTCTCGTCGGACAGGCTCCGGGGGACACCGCCGCCGTCATCCTGGAGCCGCTCCAGGGCGAGGGCGGGGTCGTCGAGCCCCCCGAGGGTTTCCTGTCAGAGGTGCGCGCGGTGTGTAGCGAGCACGGCATCCTCATGATCGTCGACGAGGTCCAGACCGGGATCGGCCGCACCGGTGCGATGTTCGCCAGCCGGCGGGCAGGGGTGGTCCCGGACGTGATCACCCTGGCCAAGGGCCTGGGAGGGGGATTGCCGATCGGGGCCTGCCTCGCGGTCGGCGCGGCCGGGCAACTACTCACCGCGGGCCAGCACGGGACCACGTTCGGAGGTAACCCCGTGGCGTGCGCGGCCGCACTGGCGGTCCTCGACACGATCGAGTCCGACGACCTGGTCGCGCACGTGGACCGGCTGGGGAAGATCCTCGCCGCGGAGATCGAATGCCTGGACCACCCGCTCGTCGACCACGTCCGCGGGAGCGGCCTGCTGCTGGGCGTCGTCCTCACCGCCCCGCTCGCCAAGTCGGTGGAAGGGGCGGCCCGGGAGGCCGGGTACCTCGTCGGCGCCACCACCGCGGACGTGGTCCGCCTCGCACCACCGCTCATCCTGACCGAGGAACAGGCCGCGCGGTTCGTCGCGGGACTCCCTGCGATCCTCGACGCGGCGACCCCGAAGGAGTCCACCCCATGACCGCAGCTACACCGTCGGTGCGACACTTCCTGCGTGACGACGACCTCAGCCCCGAGGAACAGGCCGAGGTCCTCGATCTGGGTCTGCGGCTCAAGGCCGACCCGTTCTCGGCCCGCCCGCTCGAGGGTCCGCGCTCGGTCGCCGTCATCTTTGACAAGACGTCCACGCGGACGCGGTTCTCGTTCGATGCCGGCATCGCCCAACTGGGCGGGAACGCCATCGTGGTGGAGTCCGGATCCACCCAGATGGGCAAGGGTGAGACCCTCTCGGACACCGCCCGGGTGATGTCGCGCTACGTCGAGGCGATCGTCTGGCGGACGTACTCGCAGGACGCGCTCGTGGAGCTCGCCGCGCATTCCGACGTACCGGTGGTCAACGCGCTGACCGACGAGTTCCACCCGTGTCAGATCCTCGCGGACCTGCTGACGATCCGGGAGAACTTCGGTCGCACGGCGGGCCTGCGTGCGGTGTACCTCGGTGACGGTGCGAACAACATGGGGCACTCGTATCTGCTCGGGTTCGCCACCGCGGGCATGCACATCACCATCGCCGCGCCGGAGGGCTACCAGCCGACCGGCCAGGTGGTCGCGGACGCGGAGCGGGTCGCGGCGGGGACCGGCGGTTCCGTGGCGATCACGACCGACGTCGACGCGGCGGTGGTCGGGGCCGACGTCCTCATCACGGACACCTGGGTGTCGATGGGGATGGAGGACTCGGCGACAGAGCGGATCCGCGACCTGGCCGACTACCGGTTGGGCCAGGACTCGGTCGACAAGGCGTCTGACGATGTCATCGTCCTGCACTGCCTCCCCGCCTACCGCGGCAAGGAGATCACGGCCGAGGTCATCGACGGGCCCCGCAGCCGAGTGTTCGACGAGGCCGAGAACCGGCTCCACGCACAGAAGGCACTGCTCGTCTGGCTCATGGGGCGGTCGTGACCACGATGGGCACGGTCAGCAGGACCGCCAGACACGCGCGGATCGCCGAGATCCTCGAGCGTCGCGCCGTCCGCAGCCAGACCGAGCTGGCGGAGGCCCTGGCCGAGGAGGGCATCGCCGTCGCGGTGGCGACCCTGAGCCGCGATCTCGACGAGCTCGGGGCCGTCAAGCTCCGGGCCGCGGACGGCGGGGCTGGTCGCTACGTCATCCCGGAGGACGGCAGCCGGGCCCCCGGGATCCCCGGGGGCACCGACCGGCTCGGCCGGCTGCTCGGCGACCTCCTGGTCTCCGCGGACCACAGTGGCAACATCGCTGTCCTGCGCACTCCGCCCGGCGCCGCGAACTTCCTGGCGAGCGCGCTCGACCGCGCGAACCTCGACGACGTGGTGGGCACGATAGCCGGGGATGACACCATATTCGTGATGGCCCGTGAGCCCGTCGGGGGCGCTGAGCTCGCGGACCGGCTGGCCTCGCTGGCCCGGCGCCCGGTCTGACCGCCACCGCCCGACCCGATACTCTCCGACCCGAACAACAAAGGAGCACACCATGTCCGATCGCGTAGTCCTCGCCTACTCCGGCGGCCTCGACACGTCAGTAGCCATCAGCTGGATCGGCAAGGAGACCGGCGCCGAGGTCGTCGCCGTCGCCATCGACCTGGGCCAGGGCGGTGAGGACATGGACGTCATCCGGCAGCGTGCCCTGGACTGCGGGGCCGTGGAGTCGATCGTCGTGGACGCCCGCGACGAGTTCGCCGACGAGTACTGCGCGCCCACGATCAAGGCCAACGGGATGTACATGCGGCAGTACCCGCTGGTCTCGGCGATCTCCCGACCGCTCATCGTCAAACACCTGGTCACCGCCGCCAAGATGCACGGTGGGACATCCGTCGCCCACGGATGCACCGGCAAGGGCAACGACCAGGTCCGCTTCGAGGTGGGCTTCGGCGCCCTCGCCCCCGACCTCGAGGTCATCGCCCCGGTCCGGGACTACGCCTGGACGCGCGAGAAGGCCATCGAGTTCGCGGAGCAGAACGAGATCCCCATCAACGTGACGAAGAAGTCCCCGTTCTCGATCGACCAGAACGTCTGGGGCCGCGCGGTGGAGACCGGGTTCCTCGAGGACCTGTGGAACGCTCCCACCAAGGACGTCTACGACTACACCGAGGACCCCACCCTCAACTTCGCGGCTCCCGACGAGGTCACCGTCACCTTCTCGGAGGGCGTCCCGGTGGCGATCGACGGGCGGAAGGTCTCCGTGCTCGAGGCCATCATCGAGCTCAACCGCCGCGGCGGGGCCCAGGGTGTCGGTCGGTTGGACATGGTCGAGGACCGTCTCGTCGGGATCAAGAGTCGCGAGGTCTACGAGGCGCCGGGTGCGATGATCCTCATCACCGCGCACAAGGCGCTCGAGGACGTCACCCTCGAGCGGGAGCTGGCCCGGTACAAGTCAGGGGTCTCCGACGAGTGGTCCAACGCGGTCTACGACGGCCTGTGGTTCTCTCCGCTCAAGTACGCTCTCGACGCCTTCATCGACAACACCCAGCAGCACGTCTCCGGGGACATCCGGATGGTCCTGCACGGTGGGTCCATCGTCGTCAACGGCCGTCGCTCCGACTCGTCGTTGTACGACTTCAACCTCGCGACCTACGACGAGGGGGACTCGTTCGACCAGAGCTACGCCAAGGGCTTCGTGAACCTCCACGGTCTGAGCTCCAAGATCGCCGCCAAGAGGGACCTCGGGCTGTGAGCGGACCCGACCGCCGGGACGATCGACACGGCACCAACACCGGCGCCCTGTGGGGCGGGCGCTTCGCCGGAGGCCCCGCCGAGGCGATGGCCGCGCTGAGCAAGTCCACGCATTTCGACTGGGAATTGGCGCCCTACGACATCAGGGCCTCGAAGGCCCATGCCAGGGTGTTGCACCGTGCCGGGTTGCTCTCCGGTCCGGAGCTCGACGCGATGCTGGACGGTCTGGACCGTCTGGCCGCCGACGTCGATTCCGGCGCGTTCGTCCCGGCGGAGTCGGACGAGGACGTGCACGGCGCGCTCGAACGCGGCCTGATCGACCGGGTGGGTGTCGAGGTGGGCGGCCGCCTCCGGGCCGGCCGCTCCCGCAACGACCAGGTCGCCACGCTGTTCAGGATGTGGTTGCGCGACGCGGTGCGGGAGGTGGCCGGGGGGGTGATCGACGTGGTCGACGCGCTGGTGTCCCAGGCGGACGAGCACCCGGAGACGGTCATGCCGGGCAAGACGCACTTCCAGGCCGCGCAGCCGATCCTGCTCGCACACCACCTCCTGGCCCACGCGCAGCCGCTGCTGCGCGACGTCGAACGGATCCGGGACCTGGACCGACGCCTGGCCGTGTCGCCGTACGGTTCGGGCGCCCTGGCCGGGTCGTCCCTCGGGCTGGACCCGGACGCGATCGCGGCGGAACTCGGCTTCGATCGTGCGGCGGACAATTCGATCGACGCCACGAGCTCGAGGGACTTCGCTTCCGAGGCGGCATACGTCCTCGCGCAGGTCGCTGTCGATCTCTCCCGCCTGGCGGAGGAGGTGATCGCCTGGTCGACCCCCGAGTTCGGATACGTCACGCTCGCCGACGAATGGTCGACCGGGAGCTCGATCATGCCCCAGAAGAAGAACCCGGACGTCGCGGAACTGATGCGCGGCAAGACCGGCCGGTTGATCGGCAACCTGACCGGCCTGCTCGCCACCCTCAAGGCCCAACCGCTGGCCTACAACCGGGATCTCCAGGAGGACAAGGAACCGCTCTTCGATTCGGTGGCCCAGCTCTATCTGCTCCTCCCGGCGATGGCAGGGATGGTCTCGACCCTGAAGTTCCACCCGCGTCGCCTCGCCGCGCTCGCTCCGGCCGGGTACACGCTGGCCACCGACATCGCGGAGTGGATGGTCCGTCAGGGTGTGCCGTTCCGGGTCGCCCACGAGGCGGCCGGGGAGTGCGTCCGGGTGGCCGAATCCCGCGGTGTGGGACTCGATGCGCTCACCGATGAGGAGCTGACCTCGATCGACCCGGCACTCACCCCGGAGGTCCGCGACGTCCTCACGGTGACGGGATCGATCGCCTCACGGAACGCACGGGGCGGGACCGCCGGCACCGCGGTGGCCGCGCAGCGGAGCCGACTGGGAGAAGTCCGTGACGAACTCGCCGACTGGGTAGGGTGAGCGCCATGTCCGTCATCGATGACCGCCTGCTGGAGATCCTCGCCTGCCCCGAGGACAAGGGGCCGCTCCTCCTGGCGGGTGACGACACGCTCTACAACCCCCGCCTGCGCCGCGCGTACCGGATCGACGACGGCATCCCGGTGCTGCTGGCGGACGAGTCACGTCCGGTGGACGAGGCGGAGCACGAGGCCCTGCTCGCCCGTGCGGGCGGGGCTCCGCACGAGTGACCCTGCCGCAGGACGGAGGGGCCACCTTCCGGGCGCTGCTCCGCGACTCGGACCCCGACGAGGCCGCACGGTCCCTGTTGGGAGGTGTCCTGACCCACGGGCCCGTCGCGGTACGCGTGATGGAAGTGGAGGCCTATGGCGGCCCGGTCGACTCGCCCCACCCGGATCCCGCCGCGCACACGTGGCCGGGACCGACGCCGCGGAACGAGGTGATGTTCGGCGATGCCGGGCATCTGTACGTCTATCTGAGCCACGGGATCCACCAGTGCGCCAACATCACGTGCCGACCCCCGGGGGAAGGCGGCGGTGTTCTCCTCCGCGCCGGCCGCGTGGTGGGCGGACACGAGGCGACCCGGCAGCGCCGACCCGGGATACTCCCCGAGCACGCGGCGCGCGGCCCGGGGAACCTCGGGAGGGTGATGGGAATCGACCTGTCCTTCCGGGGCATGGACGTCCTCGATGCGGCGTCACCGGTCACGTTCCGTCCTGATCCCGTTCCCGCGTCGCAGGTCCGGTCGGGACCCCGGGTGGGTGTGTCCCGTGAGGCCGACCGCCCGTGGCGGTTCTGGATCACGGGCGCCCGGGAGGTGTCCTCCTACCGGCGCAGTCCACGCGCGCCGCGTTCCCCGCACCCCGCCCCGTGGTAGCCCGACGCGCCGATGGGGGACAATGTCGCTCGTGACTTCCAACATCCTCGATGACCTGCAGTGGCGGGGGCTCATCGCGCAGTCGACAGACCTCGACGCGCTCCGTGAACACCTCGACGAGGGCACCGTGTCGCTGTATTGCGGCTTCGACCCGACCGGGCCCAGCCTGCACGCGGGTCACCTCATCCCGCTCCTCACCCTCCGGCGGTTCCAGTTGGCAGGGCACCGGCCGATCGTCCTGGCCGGGGGAGCGACCGGCATGATCGGGGACCCCCGGGACGTGGGGGAGCGGACCATGAACACCGCGGACACCGTGGCCGACTGGGCAGAGCGCATCACAGGTCAACTCGAACTGTTCGTCGACCTCACCGAGGGGCCCGTGGGGGCCCGTGTGGTCAACAACATGCAGTGGACCGGTCATCTGACCGCCATCCAGTTCCTGCGAGACGTCGGCAAGCACTTCTCGCTCAACACCATGCTCGGGCGGGACACCGTCAAACGTCGCCTGGACGGTGACGGGATCTCGTACACGGAGTTCTCCTACATGCTCCTGCAGGCCAACGACTTCGTGCAGTTGAGACGCACCATGCGGTGCACACTGCAGATCGGCGGCTCCGACCAGTGGGGGAACATCGTCGGCGGCGTCGACCTCAACCGCCGGATGGATGGTGAGACGGTTCATGCCATGACCGTCCCCCTGGTCACGTCGTCCGACGGGAAGAAGTTCGGCAAGTCGACGGGTGGCGGGAGCCTCTGGCTCGACCCCGACCTCACCAGCCCGTACACGTGGTACCAGTACTTCCTCAACACGTCCGATGCGGACGTGGCCCGCTATCTGCGGTGGTTCACGTTCCTGGGTCGTGAGGAGATCGAGGAGCTGGAGGCACTCACCCGGGACACGCCGCACCTCCGCGCGGGACAGAAGCGCCTGGCGGAGGAGATGACCACCATGGTGCACGGGGTGGCGGCCACGGAGTCCGTACAGGCGGCCTCCCAGGCACTGTTCGGGCGGGGAGAACTGACTGAGCTCGACGAGCGGACGCTCGGCGCCGCACTCGAGGACGCCGGCGCCGTCGAGGTGGCGTCCGATGCCCCGAGAACGATCATCGAGCTCCTGGTCGCCTCCGGACTCTGTGACAGCAAGGGCGCCGCACGCCGCGCCGTCGGCGAGGGTGGCGCGTATGTCAACAACGCCCGCATCGACGACCCGGAGTGGACGCCCGGGCACGATGATCTGCTCCACGGGTCCTGGCTGGTGCTCCGCCGCGGCAAGAAGAACCTCGCCGGGGTGCGCCTCCGCTGATCGCGACCACGATGTGAGGCGGCGCCGGTGTCGACCGGCGCCGCCTTGCTTTCAAGTCCCGGAATTGCGTGCGTGACCTGGCGATTTGCGTTTGGGTTCACGTCTGCGTAACTTATTGGAGGTCGCCGAGAGCGGGTGCGGGCCGGGAGGTTCGGGCTGGTGGAGGCGACGTGCTCCGGATGGTGGTGGGTTGCCTGGTTTGACTGGGTGGGCCGCGTGCGCTAGGCTGGAGAAGTTGCCCCGAAAAGGGTGGCGGTTGATGTAGAACCCTCGTGATCTGGGTGGTCGGTGACTGTCCGGGGAGCGGTGTGGTGGTGTTGTTTGAGAACTCAACAGTGTGTTTTGTTTGTGATAGTGCCAAATTTTTTGTTTGGTTGCGACCCTTTCACATCCCTGTCGTGGGGGTCGCGTTTTTTGGAAACAGCCAGTTTTTTGGTTTGTTTTTTGCTTGGATTGTGCTTTTTGTAGTGCTGAGAAGCTTTTATGGAGAGTTTGATCC
>NZ_JAALDV010000031.1:0-2500 GCF_014145045.1 Dietzia sp. DQ12-76 | reverse complement strand
ATGAGCCTGCGAGTTAGTGGTATGTCGCGAGGTTAACCCGTGTGGGGAAGCCGTAGCGAAAGCGAGTCCTAATAGGGCGATCGTAGTGGCATGCTCTAGACCCGAAGCGGAGTGATCTACCCATGGCCAGTGTGAAGCGACGGTAAGACGTCGTGGAGGCGCGAACCCACTTAGGTTGAAAACTGAGGGGATGAGTTGTGGGTAGGGGTGAAAGGCCAATCAAACTCCGTGATAGCTGGTTCTCCCCGAAATGCATTTAGGTGCAGCGTCGCATGTTTCACCTCGGAGGTAGAGCTACTGGATGGCCGATGGGCCCTACAAGGTTACTGACGTCAGCCAAACTCCGAATGCCGAGGTGTGAGAGTGTGGCAGTGAGACTGTGGGGGATAAGCTTCATAGTCGAGAGGGAAACAGCCCAGATCGCCGGCTAAGGCCCCTAAGCGTGTACTAAGTGGAAAAGGATGTGGGATCGCTGAGACAGCCAGGAGGTTGGCTTAGAAGCAGCCACCCTTGAAAGAGTGCGTAATAGCTCACTGGTCAAGTGGTCCTGCGCCGACAATTTAGCGGGGCTCAAGTACACCGCCGAAGCCGCGGCACTCACACGAGAACCTCCTCCGGGCAGGTGTGTGGGTGGGTAGGGGAGCGTCGTGTGGCCATAGAAGCGTCGGAGTGATCCAGGCGTGGAGGCCACACGAGTGAGAATGCAGGCATGAGTAGCGAATGACGAGTGAGAAACTCGTCCGCCGAATGATCAAGGGTTCCTGGGTCAAGCTAATCTGCCCAGGGTGAGTCGGGACCTAAGGCGAGGCCGACAGGCGTAGTCGATGGACAACGGGTTGATATTCCCGTACCCGTGTATGCGCGCCCATGGTGAATCAGTGATACTAACCGCCCTGAACGTCCTGGAGCATCCTTCGGGATGACGTGGACTGGATGCGCGGGACCTGATCTGGTAGTAGCCAAGCGATGGGGTGACGCAGGAAGGTAGCTGGGCCAGTCAGTGGTTGTACTGGTGTAAGAGTGTAGGCCGTGACATAGGCAAATCCGTGTCACATGAAGGCTGAGACTTGATGCGTACCCGTTGTGGGGAATTCAGTGATCCTATGCTGCCGAGAAAAGCCTCTAGTGAGTTCATACACGGCCCGTACCCCAAACCGACACAGGTGATCAGGTAGAGAATACCAAGGCGATCGAGAGAACTGTGGTTAAGGAACTCGGCAAAATACCCCCGTAACTTCGGGAGAAGGGGGGCCATGCCCGGTGAACACCCTCGCGGTGGGAGCTGGGTGTGGTCGCAGAGACCAGAGAGAAGCGACTGTTTACTAAAAACACAGGTCCGTGCGAAGACGTAAGTCGATGTATACGGACTGACGCCTGCCCGGTGCTGGAAGGTTAAGAGGACCGGTTAGCCGCAAGGCGAAGCTGAGAATTTAAGCCCCAGTAAACGGCGGTGGTAACTATAACCATCCTAAGGTAGCGAAATTCCTTGTCGGGTAAGTTCCGACCTGCACGAATGGCGTAACGACTTCTCTGCTGTCTCGACCACAGACTCGGCGAAATTGCATTACGAGTAAAGATGCTCGTTACGCGCGGCAGGACGAAAAGACCCCGGGACCTTTACTATAGCTTGGTATTGGCGTTCGATTCGGTTTGTGTAGGATAGGTGGGAGACTGTGAAGCATGCACGCCAGTGTGTGTGGAGTCGTTGTTGAAATACCACTCTGATCGTATTGGACGTCTAACCTCGGCCCATGATCTGGGTTAGGGACAGTGCCTGGTGGGTAGTTTAACTGGGGCGGTTGCCTCCCAAAGAGTAACGGAGGCGCCCAAAGGTTCCCTCAGCCTGGATGGCAATCAGGTGTTGAGTGCAAGTGCACAAGGGAGCTTGACTGTGAGACTGACACGTCGAGCAGGGACGAAAGTCGGGACTAGTGATCCGGCACCGGCAAGTGGAAGCGGTGTCGCTCAACGGATAAAAGGTACCCCGGGGATAACAGGCTGATCTTCCCCAAGAGTCCATATCGACGGGATGGTTTGGCACCTCGATGTCGGCTCGTCGCATCCTGGGGCTGGAGTAGGTCCCAAGGGTTGGGCTGTTCGCCCATTAAAGCGGCACGCGAGCTGGGTTTAGAACGTCGTGAGACAGTTCGGTCTCTATCCGCCGCGCGCGTAAGAAACTTGAGGAAGGCTGTCCCTAGTACGAGAGGACCGGGACGGACGAACCTCTGGTGTGCCAGTTGTTCCACCAGGAGCATCGCTGGTTAGCTACGTTCGGAAGGGATAACCGCTGAAAGCATCTAAGCGGGAAGCCTGTTCCAAGATGAGGTTTCTCACCACCTTGCGTGGTTAAGGCCCCCCACAGACCATGGGGTTGATAGGCCGGAACTGGAAGCGCAGCAATGCGTGGAGGTGACCGGTACTAATCGGCCGAGGGCTTACACACACTCAAGCCAAAAGAATCGCACCGCGTCCACTGTGCAGTATCTGAAACAACACACCC
>NZ_JAALDV010000310.1:0-3826 GCF_014145045.1 Dietzia sp. DQ12-76 | reverse complement strand
GCCGAGTACGACTTCGTCGACGACGCCCCCGGCCTCCGGGCGGTCGCCTCCGTCATCACGTCCTCCGCCGGGCCGGTGGCGGTGGACGTCGAACGCGCGTCAGGGATCCGCTACTCCGAGCGCGCCTTCCTGCTGCAGCTGCGTCCGGCCGACGGGCCGGCGCTACTGGTCGACCCCGAGACACCGGGCCGGACGGTCGGACCGCTCGCCGGCCTCCTCTCCGAGCGCCCCCTGCTCCTGCACGCCGCGAGCCAGGACCTCCCGTCACTCCGTGGACTCGGGATCAGCCCGAGCGCTGTCATCGACACCGAACTCGCCGGGCGATTCCTCGGGTTGGAGCGGGTGAACCTGGGCACGATGATCTCCGAGTACCTGGGGATCGGGCTGGCCAAAGCGCACTCGGCGGCGGATTGGTCCCGTCGCCCGCTGCCACCGGCGTGGCTCGACTACGCCGCCTACGACGTGCTGTTCCTCCACGACCTCGCGGAGGCGGTGCTCCCCCGCCTCGACGAGCTCGGTCGGCGTGACTGGTTCGACGCGGAATGTCGACACCTCGTGGACTCCGGTCCGGTTCCGACCGCGCCGGACCCCTGGCGTCGACTGGACCGCCTGAGCACACTTCGCGACGCCCGCCAGCTCGCCCGCGCGCGGGAGTTGTGGATGGCGCGTGACCGGGTGGCGGCAGAGCGGGACATCGCCCCCAAGAGACTGCTCACGGACGCGGCGATCATCGAGGCGGCCCGGACCGCGCCGACGAACCGGTCGGACCTCCTGGCGATCGAGGGTTTCGAGGGTCCGCATCGCAGACGACTGGCCGACGACTGGCTGGCCGCGTTGGAGTGGGCCGCCGAACTCGGGCGTGGCGACCTACCCGCCCGTCAGGCGCCACGCGGCGAGCATCCTCCGCACACCACGTGGAAGCGCACGGACCCGGATGCGGCCGCTCTGCTGGACATCGCTCGCGAGGCGATCGGTTCGCTCGCCCGGGAGCTCGATATCGACCAGGGCCTGCTGCTCAAGCCGTCGTCGCTCCGGCTGTGGGCGTGGCGGGCGGCCACCACCGACCCCGCCGACGACGCGGAGCTGCTCCACCGGGTCCTCGGGGACGAGGGTGCCCGCCGATGGCAGATCGACCTGACGCAGGCGCCGTTGCTCGAGGCGGTGCGCCGGTTCAGAGTGGACGGCTGAGACCGCCGTCCCTCAGCTCTCGACGCGGTCGTAGAGGCGACGGCGGATACCGTCGGCGATCCCCTCCGCGGTCAACCCCGTGTCGGAGAGGATCTCGCCCCGGGAGGCGTGATCGAGGAACTCCTGCGGAAGGCCGAGGGTCAGTCGATCAACACCGACCCCCGCGCGCTCCAGCACCGCCGAGACCGCCGAACCGACGCCGCCGTGGATCCCGTTGTCCTCGACCGTCACCACGAGCCGGCGACCACGGGCGGAGTCGACGATCGACTGCGGGACGGGATAGACCCAGCGCGGATCGACCACGTCGACCGATACCCCCTCGGCCCGCAGTTCCCGTGCCGCCGCCGTCGACGGCGCGACCATCGACCCGACCGCGACCACCAGGATGTCGGCGTCCCCGGTCCCGAACACCCGGTCCACGCCGTCCGACGATGTCTCCAACGACGGAAGGGGCTCACCGACGGACCCCTTGGGGAAGCGCACCACGGTCGGGCCGTCCGTCACCGCCACGGCTTCACGGAGTTCCGCGCGGAGGGTCTCGGCATCGCGCGGTGCGGCCACCCGGACGCCCGGGATGATCCCCGCCAGCGACAGGTCCCACATCCCGTTGTGGCTGGCGCCGTCGGGGCCGGTCACCCCGGAGCGATCGAGTACCAGGGTGACCGGTAGCCCGAGAAGGGCGACGTCCATCAGCAGCTGGTCGAACGCCCGGTTGAGGAACGTGGAGTAGACGGCCACCACGGGGTGCAGCCCACCCAGCGCAAGTCCGGCGGCCGAGGCTACCGCGTGCTGCTCTGCGATGCCCACGTCGAACATGCGATCCGGGAACCGGTCGCCGAAGGCGGTCAGCCCCGTCGGTCCGGCCATGGCCGCGGTGATGGCCACCACGTCGTCTCGTTGCGCCCCGATCTCGCACAGCTCATCTGAGAAGACCGACGTCCAGTCCACTGACGACGACGACGAGAGCGGGCGGCCGGTGTCGGGGTCGATGACCCCGGTCGCGTGCATCTGGTCGGCGACGTTGTTCTCCGCGTGGACGTAGCCCATGCCCTTGCGGGTCACCACGTGGACGACCACCGGCCCGCCGAAGTCCTTGGCCAACCGCAACGCCGATTCGGTGGCGGCCAGATTGTGCCCGTCGACGGGCCCCATGTACTTCAGACCCAGGTCGGCGAACAACTCCTGCGGTGAGACCACGTCCTTGAGTCCCGTCTTGATCCCGTGCAGGATCGAGTACACGGCCTTGCCGAGGAGATCCTTTCGGGCGCCCAGAGTGCGCTTGGTGTGGTCCATCGCCTTCTCGTACGCGGGCTGGAGACGCAGGACCCCGAGCCGTTCGGCCAGTCCGCCGATCGTGGGCGAGTACGACCGGCCGTTGTCGTTGACGACGATCACCATGGGCCGGTCCTTGCCGGCGGCGATGTTGTTCAGCGCCTCCCAGGCCATGCCCCCTGTCATCGCCCCGTCGCCGATCACCGCGACGACGGTCCGGTCGTTCTGGCCGCTGAGGGAGTACGCCTTGGCGAGTCCGTCGGCGTATGAGAGCGACGAGGTCGCGTGCGAGGACTCGACGATGTCGTGTTCACTCTCCGCACGGCACGGATAGCCGGACAGACCCCCGCGCGTCCTGAGACCGTCGAACTGGTCCTTCCGACCCGTGACGATCTTGTGGACGTACGACTGGTGCCCGGTGTCGAAGACGATGGGGTCCCGCGGGGAGTCGAACACGCGGTGTAGCGCGACCGTCAGTTCCACCACGCCGAGATTGGGGCCGAGGTGCCCACCTGTCGCGGACACCTTGCGGATGAGGAACTCCCTGATCTCACCGCAGAGCCGGACCAGCTCGTCGGATCCGAGTGCACGGAGGTCGGAGGGGCCGTTCACCTGATCGAGCACACTCATTGCCGTCGACTGCCCCTTCCCTTGCCGCACCCCGCAGGGTCGAACCCACAGTCTACGGGGAAACGGTCTTCGCGCCCGCCGCCGGCCGACCGGCCCCGGCTCACCGGGATCAGCGCACCCGCGGTGAGTCGAGGACGGCGAGGCCCTCCACGTGGTGTGTCGCGGGGAACGCCGCGACACCGCGGATCCCCGCGAGTGTCCAACCGGCTGACACGAGCACCCCGACATCGCGCGCGAGGCTGGCCGGGTCGCACCCCACATGGACGATGCGGGACGCCGTACCACGAGCGAGCGTGGCCATCACCTCGATTCCCGCGCCGCCTCTCGGCGGGTCCAGGATCACGAGGTCGGGTTCGTCGCCGCGATCGCCGGAACCGCTCGACCGCTCCAGGAACGGCTCCACCCTCGACGCCACCGGGACGACCGCGGGGCCGATCCCGAGAGCCGATCCCACGGCCTCGAGGGAGGCGGGCGAGGATTCGACCACGATCACGCGGGCCCGGGGGACCACGTCGAGGACGGCGGCGGAGAACAGGCCCGCTCCCCCGTAGAGGTCCCAGACCACCGGGTCGCCGGGGAGGGCGGGGGCGCCGGACACGGCGGTGCGGACGAGTTCGCTGTAGTGCGCGGCAGCGGATCTGTGCGCCTGCCAGAACGCGTCGACCGGCAACCGCCAGGTGCGCTCCCCCACCCTCCGGGTCACGGTCGGGGCGCCCGCCACGGGCTCCCACTCTCC
>NZ_JAALDV010000309.1:0-1514 GCF_014145045.1 Dietzia sp. DQ12-76 | reverse complement strand
ACTCCCGCGACGGCGTTCCGCAGCGCGCGGGTCACGCCGCGCAACTCGTCGGCGGCCGACTCGCCGGCCTCCACCGGGGCCACCTCCGCCAGGACCCGTTCGGCGACAGCGGTGAGCAGCGCCTGCTTGGACGGGAAGTGCCAGTACAGCGCGCTCGGCTGGACGTTCAGCCGGGTCGCGAGGGTGCGCATGGACATGCCGGGCAACCCCGCCTCGTGCAGGAGTCCGAGCGCGGTGTCGACGACGGCCGACTTGGTGAGTGCCACGACAGGTCACCCTATCGCCCCGCCCGCCGCTCCGACGCGCCTGCAACCTGAACGCTGTACAAGTCGGCGAATTCCCGCTACCTTAACGGCGTTCAATGAACGGCGTTCAGGAGGAACCATGGCCACCACGACCACCCGTTGGCACGAGCTCGCGGACCGCATTCTCGACGGCGGGGCGATCGACGCGACCGAGGCGCTCGCCGTGCTCGACTCATCGGACGCCGAGCTCATGGAGGTGGTCGCGGCCGCGTCCCGGCTGCGGTTCGAGCACTTCGGCAACAAGGTCAAGGTCAACTACCTGGTCAACCTCAAGAGCGGCCTGTGCCCGGAGGACTGCTTCTACTGCTCGCAGCGCCTCAACTCCACCGCCGGCATCCTGCGGTACACCTGGTTGAACACGGACGAGGCCGTCACCGCGGCCAAGGCGGGAATCGCCGCCGGGGCCTCGCGCGTGTGCCTGGTCGCCAGCGGCACAGGCCCGAGCAACCGCGAGGTCGGCAAGGTCTCCGACATCATCGAGGCCATCAAGTCCGACACCCCGGGCGTCGAGGTGTGCGCCTGCCTCGGCGCGCTCAAGGACGGCCAGGCCGAGAAGCTCTGCGCGAGCGGCGCCGACGCCTACAACCACAACCTCAACACGGCGGAGAGCCACTACGAGGAGATCTGCACGACCCACACCTACGCCGACCGCGAGCACACCGTGAGCCAGGCGCACGGCGCGGGCCTGTCGGCGTGCTCGGGCTTCATCGCCGGCATGGGCGAGACCCGCGAGCAGCTGGTCGAGCTGGCCTTCGACCTGCGCGCCAAGGGCGTCGACTCAATCCCGGTGAACTTCCTGCTGCCCTTCGACGGCACCCCCCTCGAGGGCGTGGACACGCTCAACCCGCGCGACTGCCTGCGCATCCTCGCGATGGTGCGGTTCGTCGCCCCCGACACCGAGATCCGGATGGCCGCCGGCCGCGAGCGCCACCTCGGCTACCTCCAGGGCATGGGCCTCTACGTGGCCAACTCGCTGTTCCTCGGCGACTACCTCACCTCCGAGGGCCAGCCCGGCGGTGAGGACCTGCAGATGATCGCCGACGCCGGCCTCGAGGTGCTGCAGAGGGAGGATGCCGCCGGGGCGGGCGAGGTCACCCACGCCGCCGCCCCTGTCACGGCTCCCGCCGCGCCGGCCACGCAGGAGAAGAAGGTGGCCATCCGCACGCGCGGTGCCGGCACCAGCGAGCCCGCGAACGCCTGACATGTCCG
>NZ_JAALDV010000308.1:0-4109 GCF_014145045.1 Dietzia sp. DQ12-76 | reverse complement strand
CGGGGTCTCGTCGGCCAGGCTCGAGGCCCGCGCGGCCTCGGCGAGCTCCGCCGTCGACGCACCGGCCGCCGGGTCCAGGGACGTGGCCTGGCGAGCGCCGAACGTGATGGTGCCGGTCTTGTCGAGCAACAGGGTGTCGATGTCGCCGGCGGCCTCGACCGCCCGGCCCGACGTCGCCAGGACGTTGTGCTGGACCAGGCGGTCCATGCCCGCGATGCCGATGGCCGACAGCAGGGCGCCGATGGTGGTGGGGATGAGGCACACCAGCAGGGCGATGAGCCGGATCGGATCGATCTCGGCGCCCGAGTAGGCGGCCACCGGGCCGAGCGCGAGAACCGCGACCAGGAACACGATCGTGAGCATCGCCAGGAGGATGTTGAGCGCGATCTCGTTGGGGGTCTTCGTGCGCTCGGCGCCCTCGACCAGCGCGATCATCCGGTCGACGAACGACTCGCCCGGCGCGGTGGAGATGCGCACGACGATCCGGTCGGAGAGCACCACGGTCCCGCCGGTGACGGCACTGCGGTCGCCGCCGGACTCCCGCACCACGGGCGCGGACTCCCCGGTGATCGCCGACTCGTCGACGGTGGCGATGCCCTCGACCACGTCGCCGTCCCCGGGGATGGTCTCGCCCGCCAGAACCTCCACCAGGTCACCGACGGCCAGCTCCGTCGACGGGACGGTCTGGGTCTCGTGGGGGCCGCGTCGGACCCTGGCGGTGGTCTCCGTGGTGACCTTGCGCAGGCTGTCGGCCTGCGCCTTGCCGCGTCCCTCGGCGACCGACTCGGCCATGCCGGCGAACAGGACGGTGGCCCATAGCCAGGCCGCGGTGGACCAGCTGAACACGGTGGGGTGCAGCAGCGCGAGGACCGTGGTGAGCAACGACCCCACCCACACCACAAAGAGGACGGGGTTGCGGGCCTGGTGCCGTGGATCGAGCTTGCGCAGCGCACCGGGGGCGGCCGCGGCGAGGTGCCGGGAATCGAGCAGGGCGGTCACTGGAGTGCCTCCGCGATAGGTCCGAGGGCGAGCGTGGGCACGAAGGTCAGCGCCGCCACCAGGAGGATGACGCCGAGCAGCAGGCCGCCGAAGAGCGGTCCGTGCGTCGGCAGGGTGCCGGGGCCGGGGTCGCTGCGCTTCTGTGCGGCGAGCGAGCCGGCCATGGCCAGGACGAGGATGATCGGCAGGAACCGGCCGAAGATCATGCACACCCCGAGGGCGGCCTGGAACCAGTGGTCGGTCACCGTGAGGCCGCCGAACGCCGAACCGTTGTTGTTGGCCGCCGAGGAGAAGGCGTAGAGGTACTCGCTGAGTCCGTGCGCCGAGTTGGGCGAACCGGGGGGCCCGCTGTTGCTCTGGGCCTCGACCGCGGACGGCATCACGGCCGTGATCGCGACGCCGGTGAGGACGAGCGCGGGCATGACCAGCAGCGACAGGCTGGCGCAGGTGATCTCCCGGCGGCCGATCTTCTTGCCCACGAACTCCGGGGTCCGGCCGACCAACAGCCCGCCCACGAACACCGCGAGCACGGCCAGGACCAGGATCCCGTAGAGACCGGTCCCGACTCCACCGGGGGCGATCTCGCCGAGCAGCATGTTGAGGATCAACGCCCCACCGCCGAGGGCCGAATAGCTGTCGTGGGCCGAGTTGACCGCCCCGGTGGACGTGCCCGTGGTGGACACCGCGAACAGCACCGAGGCCGGGATCCCGTGGCGGACCTCCTTGCCCTCCATCTGCATTCCGGCGGCCTGCGCGGCCACGCCGACGGCGTGGTACTCGGCCCACGTGACCACGGCGAGCATGCCGCCCCACAGGGTGGCCATGACGCCGAGGATCATCAGCCCGTGCCGACGGCTGCCCGCTCCCGACTCGGCGAGCATGGTGCCGAACGTCCGGGTCAGCGCCACCGGGATCAGCAACAGCGCGAGGATCGACAGCAGGTTGGCGATCGGGGTGGGGTTCTCGAACGGGTGCGCCGAGTTGGCCCCGAGCACGCCGCCGCCGTTGGTGCCGAGCAGCTTGAGCGCCTCCTGGGAGGCGACCGGCGCCGTGGAGATCTGCTGTGCGGTGCCGTCGAGCGCCGTCACCGCCACGCCGCCGGAGAACGACTGGATCATGCCCTGGGTGAGGAACAGCGCGGCGAAGATCAGGCCGAGGGGGAGCAACACCCGGGTGACCGCCCGGGTCAGGTCCACCCAGAAATTGCCGATCACGCCGCTGCGGACCCGGCAGAACCCTCGCACCACCGCGATGGCCACGGCGATACCGACGGCCGCGGAGACGGCGTTCTGCACCGTCAGCCCGATCACCTGGGTGAGGTTGGTGAGCGTCTCCTCGGGCGTGTACGACTGCCAGTTGGTGTTGGTGACAAAGGAGACGGCGGTGTTGAACGCCATGGCCGGTTCGACCGCGTCCTGGTGGGCACCGAGCGGCGGCAGCCAGTGCTGGACGCGCTGGATCGCGTACAGGGCCAGCATGCTGACCGCGGAGAACGCCAGCACCCCCAGGGCGTAGACGCGCCAGGACTGCTCGCGGCGCGGGTCCACACGGGCGAGCCGGTAGAGGAGCCGTTCGACCCCGAGGTCACGGTCGCTGGCGAACACCCGGGCCATGTAGTCGCCGAGCGGGATGTACAGCGCGGCCAGCAGCCCGAGCAGGCAGGCCACCTGGAGGCCCGCTGCGAGCGCCGGGCTCATGAGAACCGCTCGGGGTCGACGAGCGCCACCAGGAGATAGACCACCAGACTCGCCGCCACGACCAGCAGGATCACGGTGGTGACGCCGGCGAGGGTCATCGCCCGGCCTCCGAGGTGTCGCGTGACGCCGGGTCAGGCGCCGGGAGGCCGGTCGCCGGGAGGCCGGGGGAGGTGGCGGACTCGTCGGACCGGGAGAGCCGGTTGACGAGGAGCACGCAGCCGGCCAGGCAGGCCAGCATGAGCGCGAGGTAGGCGATATCGAGCATCGCGGGCACGGTCACTTTCGATCGGGGATCAGCGCGGCGGTGGCCTGCACTGCACCGAGAAGCCTGCGTCCCCCGCGACCGTGCGGGAAGTGGCATTTACGGACTCTTGATGCCCCGGGCGGGGATCTTTACCCGTCCCTGACGGGGCGATCTGCGGCCCGTCCCTGACGGGGCGATCCGCGGACGCGCCGGCGCTCGCGCGGCTGCCCGTGCCGACGCCGCTGCGGCAACTCTCGCGCGGCGTGTTCTCTCGCCGAGTGGTCACATCTGGCCGGTTCCCGGGACAACCACCTGGGGAAACGCGATCAGGTGTGACCACACGGCGGCACCTCTACTCGCGATCGGAGTCGATCGATGCTCTCGCCTTGATGATCAAGACGGTCATTCCACAGCCCAGGGACGTGAGCAGTACAGCTGCCGCCGTCGCTACACCTCCGTTACCCAAGTAGATTCCCGCGATCACGAACGACAACGCAACGAGAGTGCGGACACCCCGCGACGACAGCGCTTCCAGCGTCTCTGCGATGTACTTTCCCACCGGCCCGGGCCTCGTCGGCGACGTGGCGTTACCCCGCCGCGGGCATCGGCGGGGCCGGGGCATGGGTCACGCCGGTGTGGCCGGTGCGCAGGTACTCGACCACGGCGTCGTCGACGATCGTGTTCCCCTTGGCCACCTGCCCGTGATCGCCGCCCTCGACCGTGAGCACGTGCGCTCCCATGCGCTCGGCCAGCGCCAGCGCCCCGTGATAGGGCGTCTGCGGATCCCCCAGCGAGTTGATGAGCAGCGGTGCCGTGGCCAGGCCCGCGTTGTGGACCGCGACGGGCGTGGTGACCGGAGCGGCGCCGGCACAGGCGGCCCCGGAACTGTAGGTCAGGCCGATGGCATCGAAGATGTCCCCGGTCACGAACTGCGTCCACAGGAACCCGGGGTAGTCGAGCGGCCGCGGGGCAATGCTGTTCTCATTGCACAGGACGGCGGACTGCATGTTGAGTGCAACCACAGCCTCCTCTGGGAGCTCCGGCATCTGCGGGTCCTGCGGCCCGACGGGCGTGCCGTCACGCAGGGCCTCCGCGATCACCGGCCACCCCGAGCTCTGCGGCGCCAGTCCGCGGGTCGCGCCGAGCATCGGCGACAGCGCCTGCACCGC
>NZ_JAALDV010000307.1:3955-13888 GCF_014145045.1 Dietzia sp. DQ12-76 | reverse complement strand
GGATCCAGCCCGTTGGCGGCGCACAGCTCGGCGTAGGTGGTGCCGTCGTCGTCGGTCAGGCGCGCCGCGGTGGCCGCGTCCATGGAGCCGGTGAACAGCAGCGATCCCAGGCACGCGCGGCCGAACCGTGACCCCTCCTCCTCGGGGAAGACCGTCAGGGCCAGGGCCCGCCGGGGCCGCACCCCGCGGGTCCGGAGATGATCCACCGCCACGAGCGCCGAGGCGACGCCGAGTGGGCCGTCGAAGGCTCCTCCCCCGGGCACGGAGTCCAGGTGGCTGCCGGTGACGACCGCCCCCTTCAGCGGATGGCCGGCCGGATTCCACCAGGCCCAGATGATCCCGTTGCGGTCGGTCTCGGTGTCCAGACCCCGCGCGGCCGCCTCGGCCAGGAACCACTCGCGCAGGTCCAGCTCCGCGCGGGAGTAGACGGGGCGGCTGTACCCGCCCCGCGTCGGGTCGGTCCCGACGTCCGCGATCGCGGACATCAGCGAGGTGACGGTGGTGGCGACCGGGATGGTCATGACGGGCTCCTCGGGGGTCCGGAACGTCCGGACGGTGCGGAAGGTACGGGTGTGTCACGCCCCCTCGGAGGGGACGGTGCGGCGTGGGCGAAGCGGAGTGGGTCGGACTGCGTTGAGCTGGGCGGGCCGGGCAGTTCAGCCGTCGACGCCGTCGGGGTAGGCGGTCACCGAGAGGAAGCGTATGGGCAGTTCCAGCATCGCCACCGGCCCGTGAACGCCCTCCCCGTCGATGAGCAGGGAGTCCCCCGGGCGGAGTCGGTACTCGGACTCGGCGTGGTGGTAGATCATGTCGCCGGAGAGCATGTACAGCAGCTCGGTGCCGGGATGCTGGAAGCGGGGATGGGTCTCCGACTCGGCGGTCAACGTCACCAGGACGGGTTCGATCCGCTTGTTGGGTCCCCGCAGCGCGCCGAGCAGTTCGTAGTCGTGGCCCACCGACGTGCCGCGGCCGACGATCGTCGCCCCCTGCCCGTCCGGGGTGAACACCGCGTCGCGTCGGGTGTCCGCGCCGCGCAGCAGCGAGGTCACCGGCACGTCGAGCCCGGTGGCGAGCTTCGCGAGCATGTTCAGCGAGCACGACGTCTGCGCGTTCTCGATCTTGGACAGCATCGCCTTGGAGATGCCGATCCGCTGGGCCATCTCCGCGACCCCCAGGTTCTCCGCCACACGCAGTCTGCGGACGTGGAAGCCGATGATCCGCTCGAGATCGTTGCCGGTGGGCACGTCCACGGGGAGCTCACGCGGCGCCGCCTGGTGGACGACCCTCCGCTCGTCATCCCGGCCGGCTGCCATGTCCTCGACGGTAGTCATCGTCGCCGCCCCGCGGAAGTCACCACCCGTGACCGGCGCGGGTCCGGCCCCGGTCCGATCGTCCGGTACGACGGTCATCTACAACTCCCGCCCCGCGCGGCCGGGGATCCAGTCGGTGCCCGCCAACGGCACGCGCGCCATCGCGGCGGCCTCCATCGTCAGCGCCACCAGGTCTTCCGGCTCCAGGTGGGTCAGGTGGGACTTACCGCAGGCCCGCGCGATGGTCTGAGCCTCCATCGTGAGCACGTGCAGGTAGTTGGCCAGGCGCCGACCGGATGCCTCCGGATCCAGTCGTCGCGCCAGGTCCGGGTCCTGGGTGGAGATCCCGGCCGGGTCGCGCCCGTCCTGGAAGTCGTCGTAGAACCCCGCCGCCGAGCCGAGGGCGCGGTACTCCTTCTCGTAGCGGGGGTCGTTGTCCCCCAGCGCGATCAGCGCGGCCGTCCCGATCGCGACGGCGTCGGCGCCCAAGGCCATGGCCTTGGCCACGTCCGCCCCCGAGCGGATCCCGCCGGAGACGATCAGCTGCACCTTCCGGTGCAGGTCCATCTCCTGCAGGGCCTGCACCGCCTGCGGGATCGCCGCGAGGGTGGGGATGCCCACGTGCTCGATGAACACGTCCTGCGTGGCGGCGGTGCCGCCCTGCATCCCGTCCACGACCACCACGTCCGCGCCGGCCTTCACCGCCAGCTTGACGTCGTAGTAGGTGCGGGTCGCGCCGACCTTGACGTACACCGGCTTCTCCCACCCGGTGATCTCCCGCAACTCGAGGATCTTGATGGCGAGGTCGTCGGGGCCTGTCCAGTCCGGGTGCCGGCAGGCCGAACGCTGGTCGATCCCCCGGGGCAGGGTCCGCATCTGTGCCACCCGGTCGGAGATCTTCTGTCCCAGGAGCATGCCTCCCCCACCGGGCTTGGCGCCCTGCCCCAGGACCACCTCGATGGCATCGGCCTTGCGGAGGTCTTCGGGGTTCATCCCGTAGCGCGAGGGCAGGTACTGGTAGACGAGCTTCGAACTCTGGCCGCGCTCCTCCGCCGTCATCCCACCATCACCCGTGGTGGTGGAGGTGCCCGCGGCACTGGCCCCGCGCCCGAGGGCCTCCTTGGCCTGCGCCGACAGGGCACCGAAGCTCATCCCCGCGATGGTCACGGGGATGTCCAGCCGGAGGGGCTTCGTGGCGTGACGGGTGCCCAGGGTGATGTCGGTGTCGCAGCGTTCGCGGTATCCCTCGAGCGGGTAGCGCGACATGGAGGCGCCCAGGAAGAGCAGGTCGTCGAAGTGCGGCACCTTCCGCTTGGCACCCCAGCCGCGGATGTCGTAGATCCCGGTCGCGGCCGCGCGCTGGATCTCGTGGATCACCGAACGCGGGAAGGTGGCGGATTCGCGCAGGGCCGGGTCGGCGGGGGCGGTCTGCATCTGCGGTGGGGTGGCCTGGTCGGATCGGGTGGGTCCGTCGAAGGGCATGTCGGGCTCCTGTCGGGGGTGCGGCGGGCGGTCAGTAGGCGGAGGCGTTGTCCACGTCGAAGGTGTAGAGGGTGCGGGCGGAGCCGTAGCGCCGGAACTCCCCGGTCGAGACCCCGGTGACGGCAGCACGGTCGAGCAGCTCCCGGAGCTCGGTGTGGTGTTCGGGCCGCATCTCCTTCTCGACGCAGTCGGCGCCGAGGGACTCGACGCGACCCCGGACGTAGATGTGGACCTCGTAGAGCGAGTCACCGAGGGCGTCGCCGGCATCGCCCAGGACGACCAGACGCCCGGCCTGGCCCATGAAGCAGCTCATGTGACCGATCGAGCCGCCGACGACGATGTCCACGCCCTTCATCGAGATGCCACACCGGGCGCCGGCGTCTCCCTCGATCACCAGCAGCCCGCCGTGGGCCGTCGCCCCGGCCGACTGCGAGGCCGACCCGGTGACCCGCACCGTCCCGGACATCATGTTCTCGGCCACCCCGACCCCCACGTTCCCGTTGACCGTGACGTGGGCACCGTCGTTCATCCCGGCGGTGTAGTACCCGGTGGGCCCGTCGATCACGACCTCGTCCGGTTCCGTCAGGCCCACGGCGAGCGCGTGCGCCCCCCGGGGAGCGGTGAGGAGGTATCTGCCGGTGCCGTCGGACTCCCGGAGGATCCGATTGGTCTCGCGAAGCCCGGCCTCCCGGACGTCGATCACGTGCGGGGCGGCGGTCGGCGCGTCGCCGACGGGTCCGAGGTCCCTCGGCGCGAAGGCCTGTTCCGGCGTCACGGTCATCGTTCTTCCTTCCTGGTGGGCACTCCACCGCGGTGCTGCGGTGGAGCTGCGCGGTAGATGGGCTGCGCGGTGGGTGGGCTGCGTGAGGGCGGGGTCAGCGCCGCCAGTGGTACACGCGACCCGGCTCCGGCTCGAAGAGACGTGCGTCGTCGATGCCCGGGAGGTGCGCCATCGCCCGGTACTCCGAGGCCATGGCGACGTAGCGGTCGGTCTCGGCGATCACCGCCGGCTTGCAGGCGATCGGGTCCCGCACGACCGCGAACTCCTCGGCGGTCGACACCAGCAGCGTGTAGAACCCGTCGAGGACGCCGGCCATCTCGGCCAGTGCCTGGTCGATCCCCGCGCCGAGCGCGATCTGGGCGGCCACGAACCGCGCGGCGACCTCGGTGTCGTTGAGGGTGTCGCAGTGGATGTCGCGTCGGGCGAGTTCGCGCCGGACAGAGGCGTGGTTGGAGAAGGACCCGTTGTGGACGATGCACTGGTCCGGGCCCACCGAGAAGGGATGTGAGCCGGCGGGGGTGACCGCCGATTCGGTGGCCATGCGGGTGTGCCCCACGCCCTGCCATCCCGAGGCCCCCGGTAGGCCGAAGCCCGAGGCCAGCTCCAGGGGCAGTCCCACGCCCTTGAGGACGGCGAGCTCGGTGCCCAGGCCCACCAGGACGGCCTCCGGGAGGGCGGTACGGACGGCGGAGGCGAGGGTCTGAGGGTCGGTTCCGGCGGTCAGGAGGACGGTGGCCCCCAGCTCGCGGCCCGACACCTCGCGCCCCAGGTGGTCACCGACACGGGTGGCCAGGGTCCGGGCGTCGAGGCCGTCGGTGAGGTCGGCGAGCACGGTGACGGTGGCCGATCCGGCCGGGGTCCAGTCGGGGTTGCCGTAGACGGCGACGCCGGCCGAGTCCGAACCGCGGTCGGTCATCTCGCCGAGCATGGTGGTGAGCAGGTCGCCGAGCCGGGGTTCGAGATCCGGGTCGCGCAGGTGGAGTCCGACGATGCCGCACATGGGGGTTCTCCTGGTGTTGTCGGGTCTGGGGGTGGTGTCTGTCGGGTCGGGCGATACAGCCGCGCGGCGGGGGGCCGCGGCGTGTCACAACGCGGTCAGGTACTCGTCGATCTCCCACTGGGTGACCGTGTTGTGCCAGGAGATGAACTCCTCGCGTTTGAGATCCGCGTAGTAATCGGCGACCCCGTCTCCACCGATGTCCAGTGCGGCGCGGACGACCTCGTCTCTCCCCAGCTCCTCCACGGCGTGGAGCAGGGTCGGGGGAAGGGTGTGGGTGGCCTCGCCGACCGTTGCCGGGACGCCGGGGTCGAGATCCCTCCGGATCCCGTCGAGACCGGCGGCCAGCTGCACCGCGATGGCCAGATAGGGGTTGGCGGAGCCGTCGCCGCCGCGGAGTTCCACGCGGTTGCCGTCGGGCACGCGGAGGTAGTGGGTGCGGTCGTTGCCGCCGTAGGTCGCGTCCGTGGGCGACCACGTGGCCCCCGACGCCGTCGTCCGTGCGCCGATACGTTTGTAGGAGTTGATGGTGGGGCACAGGATCGCGTGCATACCGGCGGCGTGGGTGAGCACGCCGGCGATGAACGAGTACGCCACGGGTGAGAGCCCGAGCCCGTAGGAGTCCTCGCCGACCGCGGGGAACACCGGGTGCCCGTCGCGCCACAGGGACATGTGAAGGTGCATTCCCGATCCGGTCCGGTCCGAGAACGGCTTGGGCATGAAGGTCGCGATCATGTCCCGCTGTTCGGCCAGCATGGAGATGATGTAGCGCAGCGTCATGACCCGGTCGGCGGTGACCATCGCCTCGTCGTAGGCGAAGTTCTGCTCGAACTGTCCGTTGCCGTCCTCGTGGTCGTTGGCGTAGTTGGCCCAGCCGAGGACGTTCATCGCGTCCGAGACACCCGCGAGGTGCTCGAACATGCGGGTCACGCCCCGGGCGTCGTAACACGGGTGGGACTCGTCGTCCCTGGGGTCGGCGGTGCGCAGCGACCCGTCATCGCTCCTGCGGACCAGAAAGTACTCGACCTCGGCCCCCACCTTGAGGTCGAGTCCGTCGGTCGCCGCGTCGGCGAGCATCCGCCCCAGGATGACGCGCGGTGCGAAGCGCCACGGCTCCCCGCTCACCCAGGGATCGCAGTGCACCAGCGCCAGCCCGGGTTTGATGAAGCCAAGGGGGGTGAACGAGCGGGGGTCGGGGACGACGAGGAGGTCGGGATCCCTGGGCTGTTGGCCGATCGCGTCGGCCGCGTATCCGGCGAACCCGAGCTCCCCGGCCTCGAGCTGGTCGACAGCGGAGGCCGGGACGAGCTTCGCGCACGGCTTGCCCCTGAGGTTGGTGAACACGGCCAGCACGAACCTCGTCCCGGTGTCCGCGACCATCCGGGCGAGAGCGCCGGGGGCGCTCAGGCGGTCACGGTCGGAGTCGAGCGCCGGGAACGACGACTGCCTGCGCGCGCCGTTCGCGCGGTCGGCGACCCCGGCGGAGGGGTCTGCGGTGACTGTCATGACGTCTCCTGATCCACTGTTTCTGCTTGGTGGTCAAAATATACTGCGGCTAAACGAGGGGTTGGTTACCTCGGTGTTACGGATTACCGGCCGTCGGGGACGCTTCTGAGCTGGCTCAATCACGAAGACTCGGGCACGAGGCCAGGTGCGTCCGCCGCGCGGTAACCGAATGGAAACTGGCGCGGTACCTGGCAGAAAGCAACAAAGGTTCACACTGTGAAACGCACGGTCCCCACGTCGCCCCGCCCGGGAGTGGCCTCAGAGGAAAGAGAAAGAGATGGACGTAGCCATAGCGGCGGCAGACACCGCCTGGGTGCTCGCGGCCATGGTCGCGGTGGCCTTCATGGTCCCCGGCCTGGCCCTGTTCTACGGCGGCATGGTCAGCATCCGCAGCACGCTCAACATGATGATGATGACGATCGGCGCGGTCGCCGTGATGGCCGTGCTGTGGGTCCTGATCGGGTACTCGCTGACATTCGGCGACTCGGTCGGGGGCGCAGGCCTGCTCGGCGACCCCCTCGAGTACCTGGGACTCCGGGGCATCATGGCCGAACCCGCGGCCCCGGGCCTACCACCCGCACTGTTCGCCGGGTTCCTGATGCTGTTCGCGGGGATCACCGTCGCCCTCGTGGCCGGCGGTGTGGCGGACAGGATGCGCTTCTCCACCTGGCTCGTCTTCGCCATCGTGTGGCCGGTGCTGGTGTTCTTCCCCGTGGCCCACTGGGTGTTCGCGTTCGATTCCGACGACGGTTCGGTCACGGGTGGGTGGATCGCCAACAACCTGGGGGCCATCGACCTCGCGGGCGGCACCGCGATCCACATCAACGCGGGAGTCGCGACCCTCGCCCTGGTGCTCGTGCTCGGCCGACGAGCCGGCTTCCCCACGATCAGCAGGCCACACAGCATCCCCCTGACGTTCCTCGGCGCCGGAATGCTCTTCGCCGGGTGGATCGGTTTCAACGCCGGCTCCGCCGTGGCCGCGGGGAACACGGCCGCGGTGGCCGCGCTCAACACCGTGGTCGCGGGGCTGTGCGGCGCATTGGCCTGGATGATCACCGAGCAGGTCCGCGCCAAGCACCCCACCACCCTCGGTGTGGCGTCCGGGCTCGTCGCCGGACTGGTGGGCATCACCCCGGCCGCCGCGGCGGTCAGCCCACTCGGCGCCATCGCGATCGGCCTGATCTGCGGCGTGGTCTGCCACTACGCGGTGGGCCTGAAGTACCGCCTGGGGTACGACGACTCCCTCGACGTGGCCGGACTCCACATGGTCGCGGGCATCATCGGCACCCTGCTCATCGGTGTGATCGCCGATCCCGCCTCCCCGGCCGGTGAGGCGGGCCTGCTCTTCGGTGGCGGGTTCGGACAGCTCGGCGCCCAGACCCTGGCCACGGCGGCCGTCCTCGCCTACTCCTTCACCATCACCCTGCTCATCGCCTTCGTCCTGGACAAGACGATGGGCCTGCGGGTCACCGAGGAGGACGAACGGGAGGGCCTGGACAAGGCCTACCACCGCGAGATGGCGTACTTCCAGGACGTACTCGAGCGCGACGGGCTCGACGGCGGCGCACTCGAGCGCGACGGGCTCGGGACCGACGCCGCGGCGGTCGGCGAGGCCGGGGAGACGAAGGCGGCCACGGCGTCGCCGCCCGCGTCCTCGACCTAGTCCTTCCGTACGACCCGGTCACCCCGTACGACGACGAGGAGGCGGTCCCGCGTGGGGCCGCCTCCTCGTCGTCGTCCGAGAGCCTGCGAACAGCCCTATCCGCCCGCGCCGACGGGCTGCTCCTTGAGCGCGCCCAGGATGTCGTCGACACGGTCCTTGGCGTCGCCGAACAACATCTGGGTGTTGTCGCGGAAGAACAGGGGGTTCTGTACACCGGCGTACCCGGCGGCCATGGATCGCTTGAAGACGATCACGTCCGTCGCCTCCCACACGTGGAGCACGGGCATACCCGCGATCGGGCTGCCGGGGTCCTCGGCGGCGTCCGGGTTGACGGTGTCGTTGGCACCGATCACCAGGACCACGTCGGTGCCGGTGAAGTCGTCGTTGATCTCGTCGAGCTCGAACACGATGTCGTACGGCACCTTCGCCTCGGCGAGCAGCACGTTCATGTGACCGGGCAGGCGGCCCGCGACCGGGTGCACGGCGAAGCGCACATCCACGCCCCGCTCGCGCAGAGTGCGGGTGAGGTCCGCGACGGGGTACTGCGCCTGCGCGACGGCCATGCCGTACCCCGGGGCGATGATCACCGACGAGGCGCCCGCCAACAACTCGGCCGCGCCGGCCACGTCGATCTCCCTGTGCTCCCCGTGGTCCCTGCCCTCGCCCGCGGCGGCCTCGATGCCGAAGCCACCGAGGATGACCGAGATGAACGACCGGTTCATCGCCTTGCACATGATGTAGGACAGGTACGCACCCGAGGAACCGACCAGTGCACCGACCACGATGAGCAGGTCGTTGCCGAGCAGGAATCCCGTCGCGGCCGCTGCCCACCCGGAGTACGAGTTGAGCATCGAGACCACGACCGGCATGTCGCCACCGCCGATGCTCGCCACGAGGTGCCAGCCCAGGGCCAGCGCAAGGGCCGTGACCAGCGCGAGCATCCACAGCGCCGGCGTGATGACGAACGCGACGGTGAGGGCGACGAACGCCACCAGGATCCCGGCGTTGATGAGGTTCTTGCCCGGCAGCACCAGCGGCGCGGACTTCATCTTCGCCGACAGTTTGAGGTAGGCCACGATCGATCCGGTGAAGGTGATGGCGCCGATGAACACGCCGATGAACACCTCGGCGTGGTGGATGTCCAGCAGCGCGCCGGAGAGGTCACCGTGGAGCTCGGGTTCGAGGTACCCGTTCCACCCCACGAGCACCGCGGCCAGGCCCACGAAGGAGTGCAGCAGGGCGATCAACTCGGGCATCTCGGTCATCTGCACGCGCCGGGCACGCAGCAGCCCCAGCGTCGCGCCGATGAGCACCGCGACCACCATGAGGACGATCCCGGTGGTGGCGGGATGGTGGTCGATCACCAGCGCGACGGTGGCCACGAGCGCCAGCGCCATGCCGGCGATGCCGAAGCTCAGGCCCCGGCGGGCGGTCTCGTGCTTGGACAGGCCGGCCAGGGACATGATGAACAGCAGCGCGGCGACGAGGTAGGCCGCGTTGGCGGCGGTCACGAGTGACATCTCCTCAGGCTCCCTTCGAGAACATGCCGAGCATGCGGCGCGTCACGGCGAATCCGCCGAAGACGTTGATGGACGCGACGAGGATCGCGATGGTAGCCAGGACCTGACCGACGGTGTTGTCGATCCCGATCTGGAGCAGTGCGCCCACGACGATCACGCCGGAGATCGCGTTGGTCACCGACATGAGCGGTGTGTGTAGCGCGTGGTGGACGTTGCCGATCACGTAGTACCCGATCACGATCGCCAGGACGAACACCGTGATGTGGCGCGGGATGTCTCCGGGCGCGACGGCCGTGAGCAGCAGGAGCAGCGCCATCCCCGTGGCGATCAGGCCGAGCCTGGCCCGGGGGGAGAGCTTCTTCTTCTCGGCGGGCGGTTCGAGCGGCTCGGCGGCCGCCGCGGCGGGCGCCGCGCTGACCTGCACGGGCGGGGGCGGCCACAGGACCTCCCCGTCCCGGGCCACGGTCACCCCGCGCTGGACGACGTCGTCCAGATCCAGCGACCACCGCCCGTCCTTGTCCGGGGTGACAAGCTTGGTGAGGTTGACCAGGTTGGTGCCGTACAACTGCGAGGCCTGCGCGGGCAGGCGTCCGGCCAGGTCGGTGTACCCGATGATCGTCACGCCGTTCTCGGTCACCACCACCTCGTCCGCCACGCTGCCCTCGACGTTGCCA
>NZ_JAALDV010000307.1:0-3852 GCF_014145045.1 Dietzia sp. DQ12-76 | reverse complement strand
CGTCCGCGGCGGTGAGCAGGCGCGGGGCCGCCCGGCCCGGGATCAGCGCGGTGGTGATGACGATGTCCACGTCGGCCGCCTGGGCCGAGTACAGGGCCGCCGCCGCCCGGTCGTAGGCCTCGCTCGTCGCCTTGGCGTACCCGTCCGTGGAGACGACCTTCTCCTCGTCGGGGACCTCGACCGGCAGGTACTCGCCACCGATCGATTTGACCTGGTCGGCCACCTCGGGACGCGGATCGGTCGCGCGGACGATCGCGCCGAGGCTGCTGGCCGCACCGATCGCCGCCAGACCCGCCACGCCCGCACCGGCCACCAGCACCTTCGCCGGCGGGACCTTGCCCGCCGCGGTGACCTGTCCGGTGAAGAACCGGCCGAAGTGGTGGGCGGCCTCGATCACGGCGCGGTAGCCGGCGATGTTGGCCATGGAGGACAGGACGTCCATCGACTGCGCACGGGAGATCCGCGGAACCGCGTCCATCGCCAGTGCGGTGACCCCGCGCTCGGCCAGGACGGACAGCAACCGCTCGTTCTGAGCGGGCGCCAGGAGTCCGACGAGGGTGGCGCCCGGCCGCAGTCGCGTCACCTCGGTCTCGGTGGGGACGGCGACCTTCATCACGACGTCGCTCGACCAGGCGGTGTCGCCGTCGACCAGGTCGGCGCCGGCGTCGGCGTAGGCCGCGTCGGAGAACTCGGCGCGGGTTCCCGCCCCGTTCTCCACCACGACCCGGTATCCCAGGCCGATCAGCTTCGCCACCGTCGCCGGCGTGGCGGCCACCCGCCTCTCCGAGGGATCGGACTCGGCGACCACGCCGATCACCGAGGGGGCGGCGGCGGGATCCGGCACCTCGGTCTGCGGGGACATATCGGGGATCTCTTCGAGGCTCGAGGCCATGGGGGTTCCTTCGACAGCATTGTGGAAGACAGCGTTGTGGAGGACAGCGTTGTGATGGGGCGACGCAGGTAGACCGGCACGACCGACCACGAACGATGTCCGATCCTTACACGGTTGCCGGCCCCGGCGTGGGGTCATCCGGGATCGCGTCGGAAACCGGTCTCGGACCTTTCATCACGGGCGATCAGTTCGATGCGAGCCGGGGTACGAGCTCGCGGGCAGGGCGGGCGAGAGGGTGCTCTCTGCTCCGTCCACCTGGTCGGCAATGCCCTCCGGGCCTCGGCATGGTGGTGCCGCTACCCGGGAGCACGTCTGGATGAGCTTACGACACGACAAGAATTGAACTTGATTCAGGTGGGGTGGACGCCGTCCGACCACCCTCCGCCGGAGCTCTGTCGCGCCCGGAAATGCATGAAGCCGGCCTGTCGGCCGGCTTCTCCGGGGCAACCCGGCTGCACTGGATGTGTGGGCGAAGGGGGACTTGAACCCCCACGTCCCGAAGGACACTGGCACCTGAAGCCAGCGCGTCTGCCATTCCGCCACTCGCCCGAGTAACGCCCGAATACGTTAACACGCGCCACACCGGCCGTACCAATCCGCTGGTGGAGCACGGTCACGCGGCCCCCGGGGTGTTTTGAGGCGTGCTTCGGGCCGCTCCCGCCTCTATGATCGACCGGATGCCGCCCACACGAGTGGCGGGGCGGACGAACCAGACGCACACCGCGGAACCGGGCACACACCACAGAAGAGGAGGCACTCATGGGAATCGTCGGCAAGTTCGAACGCACACTCCAGGGTGCGGTGGGGGACGCCTTCGCCCGACTCTTCGGTGGCAAGGTGGTCGCGGCCGAGGTGGAGTCACAGCTACGCAGGCAGGCGGAGGCCTCGCTCAAGGTGGTCGACGGTCACCTGCTCGTCTCCAACAGCTACACCATCACCCTCGCCCGGTCGGACTACGCGTCCTTCACGGAGGACGAGGCCCTGGCCGTCAAGACCTTCTCCCGCCACCTCTCGGATCACATCGCGGAGCAGGGGTGGGAGACCTACGGCCCGGTCACGGTCACGTTCGTCGAGCGCGACGACCTCCACACCGGGCAGCTGCGCATCAACGGGGTCGTGGACCCCGACGCGGTCCCCTTCCACATCTCGGCCGCCGCGCCGGCGCCGGCACCGGGCCATCCGGCTCCGTCGTCGCCGGTCCCCGCGCCGCCGGACGCCAGTCAGGAGAGACACCCCATGAAGGCACCCGCCTCCAACTACCCCGTCGCCACCCGCTCCGGATCCGCAGCCCAGAACACCGGGTGGGGCGGCCCGTCCGACGCCCCCACGCAGATCACCCAGGGACGCGCCTCGCTCTCGGTGACACTTCACCTCGAGGACGGATCCGGTCGGACGTTCCGTCTCCAGCGCGGGTCCAACCTGCTCGGACGCGGCCAGGACGCCGCCTTCCGCCTGCCGGACACCGGGGTGTCCCGGCAGCACGCGGACATCCACTTCGACGGCCGCGAGGCGGTCCTGTCCGACCTGGGCTCCACCAACGGGACCACGGTCAACGAGGGCCCCGTGCAGGACTGGCAGCTGGCGGACGGCGACGTGATCCGGGTAGGACACTCGGAGATCACCGTCCGGTTCGACTAGCCTCGACAGGCATGGACCCCCGGGAACCTCCGGGGGCGATCACACGTTGCCCGAGGTGACCTGACCGGAGAGGGAGGACCGAACTCGTGCAGGGACTCGTTCTGCAACTCTCGCGTGGCCTCCTCCTGGTGATGCTGTGGCTGTTCATCTACCTCGTCCTGCGCGCGCTGAAGACCGATGTCTTCGGCAACGTCGGGATGAGGTCGGGTGGCCAGGGTGAGCGTCGTGGTGGATTCCTCGGCCGCGGCACCAAGGCGATACGCCACCTCGTCGTCACACAGGGCGCCCTGGCCGGAACCCGCATCACCCTCTCCGAGCAGCCGGTCCTGCTCGGCCGCGCCGACTCGTGCACATTGGTGATCGACGACGACTACGCGTCCAACCAGCACGCCAGGCTGTCCCCCCACGGGCCGGACTGGTTCCTCGAGGACCTGGGTTCGACCAACGGCACCTATCTGGACAGATCGCGGGTGACGACACCGGTCAAGGTGGCCGCGGGCACGCCGATCCGGATCGGCAAGACCGTGATCGAGCTGCGCGCGTGACCCCGTCGCTCAGCTACGCCGCCCGCTCACACACGGGGATGGTGCGCGAGAACAACGAGGACTCCGCCTACGCCGCTCCCCGCGTCCTCGTGTTGGCCGACGGCATGGGGGGCCACGCCGCGGGCGAGCTGGCCAGTCAGATCATGGTCGCGACCCTGGCCAGGCTCGACGAGGACCAACCCGGTTCCGACCTCGCCGGCGCGCTCAGCAGGGCGATGAACGAGGGCAACCGGGCGATCGCCGCGCACGTCGAGGCGCATCCGGAGGCCGACGGGATGGGCTGCACGCTGACCGCGCTGCTCTTCGACGGGCGACGCATGGGGCTGCTCCACGTGGGCGACTCACGTGCGTACCTGCTCCGCGACGGCGTCCTCACGCAGATCACCAAGGACGACACCTTCGTCCAGTCACTCGTGGACCGCGGCGAGCTCACCGCCGAGGAAGCCCACGTGCACCCGCGCCGCTCGCTCATCCTCAAGGCTCTCACCGGCGAGCCCGTCGAGCCCACCACCGCCGTCCGGGAAGCCCGGGTGGGAGATCGCTACCTCCTCTGCTCGGACGGCCTGTCCGACCCGGTGAGCACCGAGACCATCGCCGAGACCCTCGCCACCGGCTCCGCCGACGCCGCCGCCGAGCGCCTGGTCCAGCTCGCGCTGCGCTCGGGAGGGCCCGACAACGTGACGGTCGTCGTGGCAGACGTGGTCGACTCCCCACGCGGCGGTTCGGTCGTGCCCGTGGTCGTGGGCGCGGCCTCGACGGACGAGCCCGGCGAGATCG
>NZ_JAALDV010000306.1:2107-7316 GCF_014145045.1 Dietzia sp. DQ12-76 | reverse complement strand
ACGGCCGGGCGGGGGCGGCCCCGATCGTCGACAGGTCGTCGGCGTGCGCGCACGACGCCGGGTCGACCCCCGGCGTGAGCGGCAGCATGGCGCACCGGTGGAAGTCCAGGACGGTCCGCCCGTCCTGGTCGGTGGTGGTCACCCTCAGGGCTGCCAGTCCGGTGGGGGCGCGACCCGGTGAGGGACTGGTGGTCCTCAACCCGACGACCTCGGTCCTGGTGGACAGGGTGTCCCCGATCGCGGGCGCGGTGTGCAGACGCAGACCGCGGTAGAAGAGGTTGGCCCTGACGCGCTGGGTGAGGACGGTGGACTGACCGATCGCCACGTCGATGACGAGCCCGGGGTGGGCCACCGTTCCACCGGTGACCGTGCGGGCGAGATGGCGGTCCAGGGGGAGCCGCAGGCGGTCGCCGAGGATGGCCTGGTGGGTCGCGGCGAGCCCGTCCGTGAGGGTCACCGCCGGGGCGTCGACGACGACCTGCCCCACCGCCAACTGATCGAAGTGGGGTCCGCCGACGGGGAGGTGGCCGCGACTGTTCATGGCCGTCATCCTAGGCAATCCATGAGCATGATTATTGACGGATGTGCGGCGGGTTGGGACGATGAGCCGACGTCCACCCGGGCGGACGACCGAGCGACGACGACGACGAGGTGCTGCGCGGTGCCGGACCTGAACGAGGACGAGGCCTATCTGGTGGCGACCGTGCGCCGCTTCATCGACCGTGAGGTCAGGCCGTCCGTCCGCGAGACGGAGCACGCGGACTCCTACCCCGAACGCTGGATCGAGCAGATGAAGCAGATCGGGATCTACGGTCTGGCCGTGCCCGAGGAGTACGGCGGGATGCCGGTCTCGATGCCCTGCTTCGTGCACGTGACCGAGGAGCTCGCCCGCGGGTGGATGTCGCTCGCCGGCGCTATGGGCGGGCACACCGTGGTGGCCACGCTGCTCACCAGGTTCGGCACCGAGGAGCAGAAGGCCGCCTACCTCCCGCGGCTGGCGACGGGTGAGGTGCGGGCGACCATGGCGCTCACCGAGCCGGGAGGGGGGTCGGACCTCCAGGCCATGGGGACCACCGCGCGTCCCGACGGCGACGACCTCGTGATCACCGGCACCAAGACGTGGATCTCCAACGCGCGCCGTTCCGGCCTCATCGCGCTGTTGTGCAAGACGGATCCCGCGGCCACTCCCGCGCACAGGGGGATCTCGATCGTGCTGGTCGAGCACGGGCCCGGCCTGACCGTCTCGCGCGACCTGTCCAAGCTGGGATACAAGGGCGTCGAGACGTGCGAGTTGGCGTTCGACGGCTATCGCACGCCCGTCACGCAGATCCTCGGTGGGGAGCCGGGGCGGGGATTCGCCCAGATGATGACGGGCCTGGAGACCGGACGGATCCAGGTCGCGGGCCGCGCCCTCGGGGTGGCGGCGGCCGCCCTGGAGGACTCGCTCGCCTACGCGCAGCAGCGGGAGTCGTTCGGCCGACCGATCTGGGAGCACCAGGCGATCGGCCATCGACTGGCCGACATGGCCACCAGGCTCTCCGCCGCGCGCCAGCTCACGCTCCACGCGGCGGAGCGCGCCGATGCCGGCGAGCGCTGCGACATGGAGGCGGGAATGGCCAAGCTCTTCGCCTCCGAGGCCGCCATGGAGATCGCGCTCGACGCGGTACGGATCCACGGCGGCTACGGGTACTCCACGGAGTACGACGTCGAGCGCTACTTCCGGGACGCCCCGCTCATGATCGTGGGCGAGGGGACCAACGAGATCCAACGCAACGTCATCGCATCGCAACTGGTGCAGCGAGGAGGACTGTCATGAGGGTGTTCGAGGGGCTGGAGCAGCTCGAGGCCGAACTCGGCCGACACGTGGGGTACAGCGACTGGATGGAGATCACGCAGGACCGGATCGACGCGTTCGCCGAGGCCACCGGGGATCACCAGTGGATCCACGTGGATCCCGTCCGCGCGGCGCAGGGGCCGTACGGCGCCACCATCGCCCACGGATACCTCACACTGTCCCTGCTGCCGGTGCTGGGGGCGGAGGTTCTGGACATCCGTGGATTCCGGATGATGATCAACTACGGCGTCGACAAGGTCCGGTTCCCGGCCCCGGTCCCGGTGGGCTCGCGGATCCGCGCGGGCGTCGAGCTCACCTCGCTCCAACGCAAGTCCGCCGGAGTCCAGCTCAACAGCCTGGTGACCGTCGAGGTCGAGGGCTCCGACCGTCCGGCGGTCGTGGCCGAGACCGTGCGGATGATGGTCGAGTGAGGCGGGGCCGAGGGTTCCGGGGCGGGAGAGCCGGGTCCCCGGCCGCAGGTGTCGACGAGTCTGACGAATTCACGATGAGTTAACTCACAGGTGTGTGATTCGGGCGTAGCGTGACTCTCAACGGTCGGTGGGGAAGCCGACCGTCGGGAGGTCCCAGCCGATGATCGACGCACTCGATCGGGAGGGGGCCGGCACCCGGCCCCGTCACCACCAGGTGACCTGAGCCGACCGGTCCACCCCCAGCTCGCCCGCGGTGCCGCGGGCCAGGAGTCCGCCGTGACCGACACCGTACGCACCTACGTCCTCGACACCTCGGTTCTGCTCTCTGACCCGTGGGCCGTCACCCGCTTCGCCGAGCACCACGTGGTGTTGCCCATCGCGGTGATCGGGGAGCTGGAGGGCAAGCGACACCACCCCGAGCTCGGCTACTTCGCCCGAGAGGCCCTCCGACTCCTCGAGGACCTGCGCCTGCGCCACGGACGGCTCGACGGCGACCTGCCCATCACCGACGAGGGCGGCACCCTGCGGGTGGAACTCAACCACACCGACCAGACGATCCTGCCGACCGGCTTTCGCAACACCGGCGAGGATTCTCGGATCCTCGCGTGCGCGCTCAACCTCCGCGCGGAGGGCCAGGACACCGTCCTCGTCTCCAAGGACGTGCCGCTGCGCGTCAAGGCCGGATCGGTGGGGCTGCCCGCAGACGAGTACCACGCCCAGGACGTGGTGCTGACCGGGTACAGCGGGGTGGCCGACCTGCCCGCCACCCAGGATCTCGTGGACACCCTGTTCTCCGACGGTGGGGCGTCGCCGCTCGCGGCCCGCGCGGCCGGGTTGGACGTGCAGACCCCGGTCCACTGCGGTATCCGGGTCCAGACCGAGTCGTCGTCGGCACTGGCCCGCGTCACCGACGGCGGCGGGTTGAAGCTGGTGCGCGGGGATGTCGAGGTGTTCGGCCTGCGGGGCCGCTCGGCCGAGCAGCGCATCGCCATCGACTGCCTGCTCGACGAGTCGATCGGGATCGTCTCGCTCGGGGGCCGGGCGGGAACGGGCAAGTCCGCGCTCGCCCTGTGCGCCGGGCTCGAGTCCGTCCTCGAGCGGCGCCGCCACCGCAAGATCGTCGTGTTCCGGCCCCTCTACGCCGTGGGTGGCCAGGAACTCGGCTACCTCCCGGGCAGCGAGACCGAGAAGATGTCGCCGTGGTCGCAGGCGGTCTTCGACACCCTCGAGGGCCTGGTCAGCGAGAACGTGATCGACGAGGTGATGGACCGGGACATCCTGGAGGTGCTCCCGCTCACCCACATCCGCGGCCGGAGCCTGCACGACTCGTTCGTGATCGTCGACGAGGCGCAGTCACTCGAGCGCAACGTGCTGCTCACCGTGCTCTCCAGGCTGGGCACCGGGTCGCGGGTCGTGCTCACCCACGATGTGGCCCAGCGTGACAACCTGCGCGTCGGTCGTCACGACGGCATCCAGGCGGTGGTGGAGAAGCTCAAGGGACATCCGTTGTTCGCGCACGTGACCCTCAACCGCTCGGAGCGGTCGGCGATCGCCGAGTTGGTCACCACGATGCTCGAGGAGTTCCACCCGGACGCCCTGCCCGGGGAGTTGCGCCGGATCCACGCCGCCTGACCGGCGTCAGCGCTCGCGGTCGAGCCCCGTCATCCCCAGCACGTCGAGGCGGCGGTCCAGCTCGTCCTCGCTCAGCGGATCGGGGACGAAGCCCAGGGCGATCACGGCCTCGCGGATCGTCATCCCCTCCGCCAACGCGTGCTTGGCCACCCGGGCGGCCTCCTCGTAGCCGATGGCCGAGTTCAGCGGGGTGACGATCGAGGGCGAGGACTCGGCGTAGCGGCGCATCCTGTCGACGTCGGGTTCGATCCCGTCGATGCAGCGCTCGGCGAACAGGGTGGTGGACGTGGTGAGGATCCGAGCCGATTCCAGGACGTTGCAGGCCATCACCGGGATCGCGGTGTTGAGCTCGAAGGCCCCGGTCGCGCCGGCCCAGGCCACGGCCGCGTCGTTGCCCACCACCTGGGCGGCGACCTGGGAGATGGTCTCGCACAGTACCGGATTGACCTTGCCGGGCATGATCGACGACCCGGGCTGCAGGTCCGGCAGGTGGACCTCGGACAAGCCCGTCATGGGACCGGACCCCATCCAGCGGACGTCGTTGGCGATCTTCGTCAGCGAGACGGCGATCGTGCGCATCGCCCCGGAGAGCTCCACCAGACCGTCGCGGGCGGACTGCGCCTCGAACGGGTCCGCGGCCAGGCGCAGCTCCTCGAGCCCGGTGAGGGCGCGCAGTTCCTCCACCACCGCGGAGCCGAAGCCGTGCGGTGCGTTGAGGCCGGTGCCCGCGGCCGTGCCGCCGATCGGGAGTTCGCCCACCCGGGGCAGGGTGGCGCAGACACGCTCGGCCCCGGCCCGGAGCTGGCGCGCGTACCCCCCGAACTCCTGGCCCAGGGTCACGGGGACCGCGTCCATGAGATGGGTGCGGCCGGACTTCACCACGTCCCGCCACTCGACGGACTTCCGCTCGAGCGACTCGGCCAGCCCGCTCAATGCGGGGACGAGTTCGGTCAGCGCCACCTCCGTCGCGGCGACGTGGGTCGCGGTGGGGAAGGTGTCGTTGGAGGACTGCGACATGTTGACATCGTCGTTCGGGTGCACGGTGACACCCTCTGCCGCGCACAGCGACGCGATGACCTCGTTGGCGTTCATGTTGGAACTGGTGCCGGAGCCGGTCTGGAACACGTCCACGGGGAAGTGCTCGTCGACCTCCCCGTCGGCGATCCGGCCGGCCGCGGACACGATCGCGTCGACCTTGGTCTGCTCGAGGAGCCCGAGACGACCGTTGACCGTCGCGCACGCGGACTTGAGCAGGCCGAGCGCGCGGATCTGTGCGCGCTCGAGACCGCTGCCCGAGACCGGGAAGTTCTCC
>NZ_JAALDV010000306.1:0-2046 GCF_014145045.1 Dietzia sp. DQ12-76 | reverse complement strand
TCCCGCCACAGCGCGTCGACCGGTACCCGGACCTCGCCCATGGTGTCGTGCTCGATACGGAATCCACTCTGGTCAGCCATACGGGCCAGAGTAGGCGTGGCCGCCGCCCCGTGCAGCCGCTCCGCGGGCCCGGCCCCGTGCGACCGCTCGGGGTGGCCCCGGGCCGGGGAGGGTCAGTCGTCGCGGGTCCCCTGGCCGTAGTCGACCGCCGAGAACTCGCGGAGCTTCTCCATGCGGTGGCGGGCCTCGACGTGCCGGACGGTCCCCGACTTGGACCGCATGACGAGGGACCTGGTGACGGCGCCGTTGGAGCGGTAGCTCACGCCGCGGACCATGTCGCCGTTGGTGATGCCGGTCGCCGCGAAGAAGCAGTTGTCGCCCTTGACCAGGTCGTCGGTGCCGAGGAACGCGTCGACGTCGAGTCCGGCGTCGACCGCTTTCTGGCGCTCGGCCTCGTCCTGGGGCCAGAGCTGCCCCTGGATCTCCCCGCCCATGCACTTCATGGCGCAGGCGGTGATGATCCCCTCCGGGGTGCCGCCGATCCCCATGAGCATGTCCACCGAGCTGTCGTCGGAGGCGGCCGCCACGCCACCGGCCACGTCCCCGTCCATGATCAACCGGACCTTGGCGCCGGCCGACCGGATCTCCGCGATGAGTTCCGCGTGCCGGGGGCGGTCGAGGACGCACACCGTCAGGTCCCCGACATCGATGTTCTTGGCCCTTGCCACGGAGATGATGTTCCACTCGGTGGACTTGGACAGGTCGATGTGGCCGACCGCATCCGGTCCCACGGCGATCTTGCGCATGTAGAACACCGCGGAGGGATCGAACATCGCGCCCCGCTCCGCGACGGCGATGACGGCGATGGAGTTGGGGCGGCCTTCGGCCATGAGGCGCGTCCCGTCGATCGGATCCACCGCCACGTCGACGGCGGGTCCGTGCCCGGTGCCGACCCTCTCGCCGTTGAACAGCATCGGCGCCTCGTCCTTCTCGCCCTCGCCGATCACCACGACGCCGTCCATGTCCACGGTGCCGATGAGCTCGCGCATGGCGTCCACGGCCGCGCCGTCACCCCCGAGCTTGTCTCCCCGGCCCACCCACCGGCCGGCCGCGAGCGCGGCGGCCTCGGTGACTCGGACGAGCTCCATGGCGAGGTTGCGGTCGGGACGTAGGGCGTCTGACATGTGGCGTCGGGCTCCTCGGATAGCTGCAGGCGGACGGGCAGTGGCGGCTCGCCGCGTGATGGGGTGTCGGCGCTCATTGTTGCACCTGTCGGCCCTCGCCGGGGGCCAGGCGCCCGACATGCCCCGGCCGGGTGGGATACTCGACGCCGTGGCCGAGCCGAAACCGAGAATCCTGCAGGGTAACCGCGACATGTTCTGGTCGGTGGTGGTTCTCATGGTGATCGTCGGACTTTTCGCCGGTGTGTCCGGGCAGTGCACGTTCAGCCCGTCGGGACCTCAGCAGGGAGCGATCCCGGAGTTCGACGCCGACGCCTCCCTGCGTCAGGACGCGCGGAGTCTGGACTTCCCGGTCCGTTCCCCGGATGTCCCGGAGGGGTGGACCTCCAACTCCGGGCGCGTCGAGAGCTTCGCCGACACCACCTCGAGCCACGTGGGGTGGGTGACGGGGGAGCGCAGTTTCGTCGAACTGGTCCAGTCCGATGCCCCGGAGGAGGCCTTCCGATCACTGAACGGCGGGCCGAGGCCGAACCGGACGATCGTGCCGGTGACCGGGCGGGAATGGACCGTGTTCACCGGTGACGACGTCCGCCCGGTGTGGGTCCTGGACCTGGGCGACGTCCGGGTGGCGGTGACCGGATCGGCCACCTCCTCGGACTTCGAGGCGCTGGCCGCGGCGGTCCAGGACGCCGAACCGCTGCCCAGCGGTCGATAGTCCCCCGGCCGGACGACCCCGGGCAGGTGCACGCCGACCCACCGCGCGCGCCGCGGCCTCCTAGGTGCGGTCGCCCGAGTCGTCGTCGCCCAGAACGGCGTCGATCCGGTCGCGTGCCCCGTCGAGGTGTTCGGTGCACCGCGCGGCGAG
>NZ_JAALDV010000305.1:1053-6506 GCF_014145045.1 Dietzia sp. DQ12-76 | reverse complement strand
CACGGCCCGGCGCGTCGGCGCGGTGCTTGGGGTCGAGCTTGTCGGCGTGCTCCTCCATGCGCCGCACGTCCTGACGCTGCTCGTCGAGCACGGAACGATGCTGCTCGGCCTCCGCGCGAAGCCGGTCCGCCTCCGCGGCCTTGGCCTGGGCCTCCTGCTCCGCCGCGCCCGCGCGATGCTCCTGTTCACGGGCGACGGAGTGTTGGCGTTCGAGCTGCTGCTCCCGCTCGCGCGCGTCCTTCCGCAGTTCTGCAGCCTCACCCAGCTTCTTGCGACTGCTGTTCTTCGTGGCCACCGCGATGAGCGCGATGACCACGACCAACGCGACCACCCCGATGACGATCCAGATGATGGGGTCCATAACAGCCTCCGATTCCAGGGGTCACATTCCACCGGGAACGTAACCCCCCTCCCGAACGCCTGCCACCGGTGGGCGCGCGGGGCGCCGGAGTTGCGGGGCCCCGGTCAGTGCAGAGTCCGCGGCATCAAGCCGACCTCTCGGGCCTCCCGACTCAGACGGTCGCGGTGATCCGGGTGGGCGATCGCGATCAACGCGGCCGCCCGGGCGGACACCGACCGGCCCCTCAGCGTGGCGATCCCGTACTCGGTGACCACGCTGTCGATGATGTTCTTGTGGGTCGTCACCGGGCTGCCGGGGGTAAGCGAGAGGGTGATGCGGCTGATCCCCCGGGACGTCTGGGACGGGGTGACGATGAACCCGTGGCCACCGGGCGAGAACCTGCAGCCCCTGGCGAAGTCCGCCTGCCCACCGGCGCCGGACCAGTACCGACCCCCGATGGTCTCCGACGCCGCCTGTCCGTAGAGGTCGACCTCGCTCGTGGCGTTGATCGAGTGGAGGTTGTGCTCCAGGCCGATCACACGCGGGTCGTTGACGATGTCCACCGGCAGCATGGCGACCGAGGGGTTGTTGTGCAGCCAGTCCATGAGCTTCTGTGACCCCACCGCGAAGGTGGTGACGTGTTTGAACGGCCTACCGGTCTTCCGCGAACCGTCGATGACGCCGGCGTCCACGAGGTCCATCACCCCGTCCGACAGAGCCTCGGTGTGGATGCCCAGGTTCTCGTGCCCCGTGAGACGGGACAGCACGGCGTTGGGGAGCTTGCCGACGCCGAGCTGCAGGCAGGCCCCGTCGGGGACCCGCTCGGCGATGACGTCGGCGATCGCGTGCTCGATCTCACCGGGCACCGGCGGGTCGACGGTGATCATCGGCGCGTCGTTCCGGGTCACCCCCACGACCTGGGAGATGTGGATGTGATTCCGGCCGAATGTCCGCGGCATCCTGGCGTTGACCTCCACGAAGAACGGCACCTGCCCGATGAAGGACGCCACGTAGTCGGCGTTGGTGCCCATGGAGAAGAACCCGTGTTCGTCGATCTCGGACACCGTGGTGATCGCGAGCCCGGGCGGGCTGAACTCACGCAGGGTCGCGGGGACCTGGGCGAAGTCGACCGGGACGAGGTCACACGTGCCCTCGTGGAAGTTCTTCCGTGACCCCGGGCCGAGGAAGTAGTCCACATGCCGGAGCCTGCCGGGGTACGCACCCTCCATGAACGGAAGTGACTCCCAGGGATCCATGTGGTGGACGGTGACGTTCTCGAGTCTCTCCGCACCCGCGTCGAGGGCGCGCAGCAGGGCCGGGGGCGCCGCGTTCTGGATCGGCGAGATGATGTGCATCCCCGGCGTGACGTGCTCGAGGACCGCCTCGGGCGGCAGTTCCTCGTAGTGGATGTCCTTCATCGCGGGTCACACTCCGGTCATCGGGGATGGTGTGGGCGTCCGCCCGGGCGGCGGGTCACGCCAGGGCGGGGATGACCTCTCGTTCGAACAGCGCGAGGCCAGAGGTGTCGGTGGCGATCTCGGGGAAGTAGAAGACGCCGTAGGTCATCCCCAGACTTTCGAGTCCGCGCAGCTTGTCCACGATCTGCTCGGGCGTGCCCACCGCGGGCAGACCGCGGTACGCGCCGAGCTGCCGCTCCGCCTCGTCCTGCCCGACGTGGCGGGCCATCCGGTCGCGGAGGAACGCGAGTCTGTCGGCGACGTCCCTCTCCGTCTCCCCCACCGCGACGTTGTAGTTCGCGGTGCGCGTGATCTCGGACGGGTCCCGCCCCAGGTCGGCGCAGTGCCGCGCCAGGACCTGTGATTTGTGGGCGAACCCCTCGGGGCTGCCGTCGAAGTTGGTGTAGTCGGCGTGGCGGGCGGCGATCCGGAGCGTCTTGCGCTCGCCGCCGCCGGCGATCCACGTCGGGATGCCGCCCTCCTGCAGTGGCCGGGGTTGCACGATGGCACCGTCGATCCGGAAATGGTCTCCCTCGAGCGAGACGATGCCGTCGGCCCAGGCGTCGCGCATGATGCGCACTCCCTCGTCGAGCATCGCGATTCGCTCGCCCGCGGAGGGGAAGCCGTAGCCGTATGCCCGCCACTCGTGCTCGTACCACCCGGCGCCGATCCCCATCTCGACCCGACCGCCGGATATGTGGTCGACGGTCGAGGCCATCTTGGCCAGCAGCGCGGGGTTGCGGTACCCCAGACAGGTGCACATCTGACCGAGCCGGACCCGGGTGGTCGCCGCGCCCAGCGCGGACATCAGGGTCCAGGCCTCATGGGTGGCCTCACCGGTGGTGAGCGGCGCGGTGTGCATGTGGTCGTACACCCACACCGACTCCCACGGGCCCGCGTCCGCCCGGGAGGCGAGGTCGGTGATGACCGGCCAGTGCCGGGCGGGAGGCACGTCGACCAGGTCGAGTCGCCAGCCCTGGGGCAGGAAGAGTCCGAAGCGCATGCCACGACACTAGTGCCGCTTTCAGGACGCGGAGAGCCGTTCACCCACGCCCGGGGCCTCGGTGTCGTCGTCGTCACGACCCGGCAGAGGTCTACCCTCGAACCCACACCCCCGGTGAAGGGAGGCCGCCATGCCCACCTCGGAGATCCGCCGGGCGATGCGCGCCCAGGACCGGCGCCGGTTCCTCCCACCGGAGGTCGCGGGCGACCACCAACGCGACGCGCCGCTGCCCATCGGCTTCGGGCAGACCAACTCTCAGCCCTCCACCGTGGCGACCATGCTGGCCCTTCTCGAACCCTTCCCCGGGATGAGGGCCCTCGACGTCGGTTCCGGCAGCGGTTGGACCTCGGCGATACTCGGAGAACTCGGGGGCCCGGGGTCTGCCGTGTTCGCGGTCGAGCTGGTTCCTGAGCTGGTCGAGCGCTCGCGGGCGGCGATCCCCCAGCCCTGGGTGTCGGTTCACCAGGCGCGGCCCGGCGTCCTGGGATTGCCGGAGCACGGCCTGTTCGACCGGATCCTCGTCTCCGCCATGGGCGACGCCCTCCCGCAGGAACTGGTGGATCAGCTCGCCGACGGCGGCGTGATGGTCGCACCCTGGGGGGACGTCATGCACCGGGTACGACGCAATCAAGGGGACCTCGAGGTCACCGACCACGGCGGATACCGCTTCGTCCCCCTGCGGGACACCCGATTCTGACCTGCGCGATCGGGCGATTACCCTGGACCCGAGTGTTAGCCGCGTCTCAGGAATCAGGAGCGTCAATGCCCGAGTTCGTCTATGAGGACCTCCTCCCGGTCGGTGCGGACACCACCGAGTACCGCCTCCTGACCACCGAGGGCGTATCCACGGTCGAGGGTCCGGACGGCACGACGTTCCTGCGCGTGGAGCCCGAGGCGATCCGGTTGCTCACCGAGACGGCCATGCACGACATCTCGCACTACCTGCGCCCCGATCACCTCGCCCAGGTCGCCAAGATCCTCGACGACCCCGAGGCCAGTGACAACGACAAGTTCGTCGCTCTGGATCTGCTCAAGAACGCCAACATCGCCGCCGGCGGGGTACTGCCGATGTGCCAGGACACCGGCACCGCGATCGTCAAGGGCGAGCGCGGTCAGCACGTGTTGACCCCGGGCCCGGATGAACAGGCGGTCGCTCGCGGCGTCTACGACGCGTTCACCCGTCTCAACCTGCGCTACTCGCAGAACGCCCCCCTCACCATGTGGGACGAGAAGAACACCGGGAGCAACCTCCCGGCCCAGATCGAGATCGGCGCGGACACCACTCCCGGCCACGAGAACAGCTACAAGTTCCTGTTCATGGCCAAGGGCGGCGGCTCGGCCAACAAGTCCTTCCTGTACCAGGAGACCAAGGCGATCCTCAATCCCGAGCGGATGATGCAGTTCATCGAGGAGAAGATCCGCTCCATCGGCACCGCGGCCTGCCCGCCCTACCACCTCGCCATCGTGGTGGGCGGGACCTCGGCCGAGTTCGCGGTCAAGACCGCCAAGCTCGCCTCGGCCCACTACCTGGACGAACTCCCCAGGGAAGGGGCCATGTCGGGCCGGGGGTTCCGCGACGTGGAGCTGGAGGAGAAGGTCTTCGAACTGACCCAGCAGATCGGGATCGGAGCGCAGTTCGGTGGCAAGTACTTCTGCCACGACGTGCGCGTGGTGCGGCTCCCGCGCCACGGGGCCTCGCTCCCGGTGGCGATCGCCGTCTCCTGCAGCGCCGATCGCCAGGCCAAGGCCAAGATCACGCCGGAAGGCGTGTTCCTCGAGAAGCTCGAGTTCGACCCCGGCCGGTTCCTGCCCGCGACCACCGATGCGGAGCTGGACGCCGCGACACACGGCGTGTCCGGTACCGGCAAGGGCGCCGCGGTGAAGATCGACCTCAACAAGCCCATGCCAGAGATCCTCGCCGAGCTCAGCAAGCACCCCGTCAAGACCCGGTTGTCGCTGACCGGTCCCCTGGTCGTCGCCCGCGATATCGCCCACTCCAAGATCAAGGAGCGGCTCGACGCCGGCGAGGAGATGCCCCAGTACCTCAAGGACCACCCGGTCTACTACGCAGGCCCTGCCAAGACCCCGGAGGGCATGCCGTCGGGGTCGTTCGGTCCCACCACGGCCGGCCGCATGGACTCCTACGTCGAGCAGTTCCAGGCGGCGGGCGGATCCATGGTCATGCTCGCCAAGGGGAACCGGTCGAAGCAGGTCACCGAGGCCTGCGCGACCCACGGTGGGTTCTACCTGGGATCGATCGGCGGCCCCGCCGCCCGCCTTGCGCAGGACTGCATCAAGCACGTCGAGGTGATCGAGTACGAGGAGCTCGGCATGGAGGCGGTGTGGAAGATCGACGTGGAGGACTTCCCGGCGTTCATCGTGGTCGACGACAAGGGCGAGGACTTCTTCGCCCACACCGGCGAGGTCACGCTGACGATCGGTAAACGCCCCGGGCTCTGAGCCGCGTATGCGGGCCTTCGCCGCGGCGACCTCGTCAGGCTCCCCGGGCCGCTCTCTCCAGAGCCGCCACGTCGAGTCTGACCATGTCCATCATCACCGTGAAGGCCCGTGCGGCGGCGGCCCGGTCCCCCGACCGCCACAGGTCGTACAGCGAGTGGGGTGCGACCTGCCATCGCACGCCGTAACGATCGAT
>NZ_JAALDV010000305.1:0-1043 GCF_014145045.1 Dietzia sp. DQ12-76 | reverse complement strand
AGGGGTTCGAATCCTCTCGGGGGCGCTTGGGTTTGCGCTGGTGAGGGCACGTAACTGGAGAGTCGGACGGCGTCCGTGCCAGGGACGTGCCAGTCAAGGCCTGGAGCCAGGCATGAGGGGGCGCTCAGACTGTCCCGACAGTGTCGGAGCCCACTGTTATCGTCGGCGGAACTCCGACGGAAGGAGGCCCCAAGTGGCCACCCTGCTCATTACCTACGACCTCAACAGTCCAGGTCAGAACTACGAAGCCGTCTACGACACCATCAAGGCGATGGGCGATTGGAACCATCCACTCGACTCCACATGGTTCGTCAAGACGAACCTGACCACCGATCAAGCCCACCAACGAATCAAGGCTGTAACTGATGCTGGTGACCACTGGTTCATCAGCGTGGTGACACAGGATCGTCAAGGCTGGATGCCGAAGTCCTTCTGGGACTGGCTCCGGTGATCACGAACGGAGAGGATGGTGGAGTCGATAGCCAGTACCGCCGGGGAATCCTTGGTGAGGTCCAACCCGGAGACGTCGAAGCCATTGTCGTCAACTGGGTGGACCACCTTCTGGCGGTGCGAGAGGTTCGGGAGTCTCCTGGCGAGAATGGCGTCTACTTCGAGGGCACGACCAGCGACGACCAGCCCATGGGGCGGCTAGTCCGCTACGGGGAGACCTTCTCCTACGTCCCGAAGTACTCGGGCGAGCGCACACTGGACCCATGACCGGCCTGACCGTCACCTTCAGCGGTCCCGACGGTCAGACCGTCGCGGCCGTCGATGGTGTCGTGGTCGTTGACCTTCGGGACCCCGGCGTGGAGGATGGCATGGCCCGCGCCGCCGCCAGCCCCTGGCCCGTGACCGCGACGGGGCCGTGGTGGTTGGGTGGCGGTGGGAGCACGGACCCCTCCAGCGTATTTTGGGCCGCGCGCACGGCGCTCCCCCGGGAGCAGTGGACCCACACCGGCGACACCCCGCCGGTGCCACGGATCCCGGCCCCGGAACCCGGCGTCGTCTTTTAGCCACTAGCCCCGGTGATTCACGGGCCGTAA
>NZ_JAALDV010000304.1:0-1089 GCF_014145045.1 Dietzia sp. DQ12-76 | reverse complement strand
GGCGGTTGCCGCGGCCCGCGCGGTGGGCCCGCCCCAGGGGAGCAGGTTCATGGTCCCGGCGCCCAGGCCCACGCACACGCTCAGCGTCAGCCGGCTCATGCCCAGGCGGTCGAAGAGCGGGATCATGGCCGGGATGGTGATGAGGAACGTGGTGGCCCCGGCGCCGTCGAGGTGGGCGGCCATCGCCAGCGCGGTGGTGGCCACGCAGATGGTGACCGGGGCGTTGCCCGCCCAGCGGACGATGCGCCGGATCAGCGGGTCGAAGAGCCCGGCGTCCCGCATCACCCCGAAGTAGGTGATGGCGAAGACGAACATCACCGTCACCCCGACCACGCCGCCCAGCCCGTCGGCGACGAATTCGCCGATCTCCGCCGGTCCGAACCCGGCGATCAGGGCGAAGACGATCGGCACCCCTGCCAGCGCCACCACCGCCGCCACGCGGTTGGAGAGCAGCAGAGCCAGAATCACCCCGATGGTGAGAAAACCTGCCCATGCGAGCACGAGAGCCCCTTTCGTCGGCTCCACACAGTGTGAGGTGACTCACGTTATGCAGTCCAACATCATTCAGCGATAGATTCATGTGCCATGAGCATGAATCTGGGCGTGCATCACCTCCGGGCCATCGTCGCCGTCGCCCATCACCGCAGCTTCACGCTCGCCGCCGCCGAACTAGGGGTCGCGCAGTCCTCGCTCAGCCGCACCGTGCTGGAGGCCGAGCGTCGGCTGCGCACCCCGCTGTTCCAGCGCAGCACCCGCCGCGTCCTGCTGACCAGTGACGGGGAGGCCGTGGTGACCGTGGCGCGGGGCGTGATCGAGCACGTCGACACCGGGCTGGCCCACATCGAGGGCTACCTCGCCGGCACCAGGGGGAGCATCACCATCGCCACGCTGCCGTCCCTGGCCGCGACCCTGCTGCCTCCGATGATCCGCGTCTACCAGCGGCTCCACCCCGACGTGGCGGTGCACGTGGAGGACAACCTCAGCGACCAGGTGACCGAGCACCTGCGCAGCGGGCGGGCCGACCTCGCGCTGACCACGCATCCGGGGGAAGGCCGCTCCGGACACGGCTCGGGCGGCGGCGCGGGCGAC
>NZ_JAALDV010000303.1:0-3687 GCF_014145045.1 Dietzia sp. DQ12-76 | reverse complement strand
TCGGCGGACGGATCGACCCCTGATCACGACCCGCGTCTGTTCCCCCGGGTCACGGCCTACCGGTTCCGTCGCGGCACACTGCGTCCGGGCCAGCAACGCAACTGGGAGGAGCACTGGCCCACCTACGGCCGCAACGTCGCGGACGAGGTGATCGACCCGGAGGTCATGTTCGGTCGCGTCGCACCGCTGATCGTCGAGATCGGGTCCGGGACGGGGACGTCCACCGCGGCGATGGCGGCAGAGGAGCCGGACCTGGACGTGATCGCCGTCGAGGTCTACCAACCCGGCCTGGCCCAGCTCCTGGGGATGATCCTGCGAGAGGGCCTCGAGAACGTCCGGATGATCCGCGGCGACGGGGTGGATGTGCTCACCAACATGATCGCGCCGGCGAGCCTGACCGGGGTGCGTGTGTTCTTCCCGGATCCGTGGCCCAAGGCGCGCCACCACAAGCGCCGGCTCCTGCAGTCGGGGACGTTCGCCCTGATCTCCTCGCGCCTCCGTCCCGGCGGCGTACTCCACGTGGCTACCGACCACGCCGACTACGCCGACTGGATCGCCGAGACCGGCGACGCCGAACCGTCACTCGAGCGGCTCGACGCCACGACCGGGGACGGGCACGTACCGTTCAGTCTGAAACGACCCGTGACGAAGTTCGAGGGCAAGGGTCTTCAGGAGGAGCGAGTGATCAACGAGTTCCTCTGGCGTCGCAGAGACTGACACACCCGAATCTCCGAGAAGGCCGAGGCTGTAGACGATGACCCCACCTGACGGACCGGACGACCACGAGATCACCGACGTGGTGCCGCCCGACGACCCGGGCCTGGTGCTGCTCGTCTGGGACGCGCCCAACGTGGACATGGGCCTCGGGTCCATCCTCGGCGGACGCCCCACGGCCCTCTACCGGCCACGCTTCGACGCGCTCGGGCGGTGGCTGCTCGGGTACGCGGCCGAGTTGTCGGTGAGCTCGGGCGACACCCTCGAGGCCGAGGCGACCGTCTTCACCAACATCGTCCCGGGTACCTCGGACAATGTCCGCCCCTGGGTCGAGGCCCTGCGCAACGTCGGCTTCGCCGTCTTTGCCAAGCCCAAGACCAGCGAGGACTCGGATGTCGACGACGACATGCTCGAGCACATCGACCGGCGCGCCGAGTCCGGTCGGCTCGCGGGCGTGGTGGTGGCCTCCGCCGACGGCCAGGCGTTCCGCGAACCGTTGGAGGATCTCGCCGACGAGATCCCCGTCACCGTCATCGGTTTCCGGGAGCACGCCACCTGGGCCGTCCAGCACGACACGATCCGATTCCTCGACCTGGAGGACATCCCGGGTGTGTTCCGGGAGCCCCTGCCCCGGGTCAGCCTCGAGAACCTGCCGGACGAGGGGGCCTGGTTGCAGCCGCTCCGGCCACTCACCGCCCTGCTCACCTCGCGTTAGGAGCGCGCCGCCGTGTTCAACTCACTCGGGCGTGTCGTCGCCCGCCGCCGCATCCTCGTCACGGTCGTCATGGTCGTGGTCATGGCCGCGCTCAGCGTGGCGGGCAGCATGTTCGGAAACGCCTTCGGCCAGGGCGGCTTCGAGGACCCGGAGAGCGGGTGGGCGACGGCCGAGCGGCTCGAGCAGGAGGCGTACGGCCGTGACGCGCTCGGCGACGTCGTCGTCAGCTACCACGCCCCCGAGGGCACCACGGTCGACGATCCGGCGTTCCAGGAGCCCATCCGCGCCTCGCTCGACTCGATCCGCACGGAGTTCCCGGACGAGGTCACCGGCGTGACCAGCTTCGTGTTCAACCAGTCCCCCGCCCTGGTCAACCGGGACGAGGGCATCGCCGTGGCCTCCATCCAGATCGCCGGCGAGGAGGAGGAGATCCTCCAGAACTTCCGGGTGATCGAGGACCGGATCGACGTCGACGGGATCCAGACCGACGTCGCGGGGGTGCAGGCCGTCGCCGGTGCGTTGCAGGACGGCATGGACGCGGACCTCGTGCGCGCGGAGCTGATCGCGCTCCCGCTGGTGTTCCTGCTGCTCATCGTGGTCTTCGGCGGGGTCGTCGCCGCCTTCCTGCCCGTTGCGGTGGGGGTGCTGACGATCGTGGGCTCGCTCGGTGCTCTGCACCTGCTCTCGCTGGTCACACCGGTGAACTCCTTCGCCCAGAACGTGGTGACCCTGATCGGTCTGGGCCTGGCCATCGACTACGGGTTGTTCGTGGTGAGCCGGTTCAGGGAGGAGATGGCCGAGGGGTATCCGCCGGACGCGGCGGTGCGACGCGCGGTGGCCACCGCCGGTCGGACGGTGGTGTTCTCCGCGGTCATGGTGGGCGTGACCCTGTCCGGCCTGCTCATCTTCCCGCAGGACTTCCTCAAGTCGGTGGCCTATGGCGCGATCGCCGCGGTGATCCTCGCCGCCGCACTGTCGGTGACCCTGCTGCCGGCCGTTCTGATGATGCTCGGTCACCGCGTCGACATGCTCGGCATCACACGCCTGCAGCGCCACCGCTCACGGGAAGAGGTCGAGAACGGCCTGTTCGGTCGCATCGCGGACTTCTCCATGAAGCGCCCGGTGGCCGTGGCGGTCCCGGTCGTGGTGGTCCTGGTCGCACTGATCATCCCGTTCTCCGGGGTCAAGTTCGGCGGCATCAACGAGACCTACCTCCCGCCGGACAACCCGACCCGCGTGGCACAGGAACAGTACGACCAGAATTTCCCCGGAACCCGCACGGACCCGGTCAAACTCGTCGTGATCGGGTCGGACGGCACCACCCTGTCGCAGATCCGCTCCGCGGCGAACGAGGCACCGGGCCTGACCGGACCGTTCCAGTTCGCCCGGTCCGGTGAGCAGGACGCTCAGGGTCGCGACGTGGTGGTCCTGCAGACCGGCGTCGTCGACCGCAACGCGGCCACCGACACCGTCGAGTACCTGCAGGCGTTCCCGATCCCCGCCGGGACCGAGGTCTACGTGGGCGGTAACCCGGCGATGGAACGCGATTCGGTGGAGGCCCTGGTCGACGGGCTGCCGTGGTTCGTGCTCTACGTCCTCATCGCCACCACCATCCTGATGTTCCTGGCGTTCGGTTCGCTGGTGCTGCCGATCAAGGCCGCGATCATGAACCTGCTCGGACTGGGCGCCACGCTCGGGATCCTCACGTGGATCTTCGTCGACGGTCATCTCGCCGGCCTGCTCGGGTTCACACCGGGGCCGCTGACGTCGCCCGTGGTCGTGCTCCTCATGGCGATCATCTACGGCCTGTCCACGGACTACGAGGTGTTCCTGGTGTCCCGGATGGTGGAGGCCCGTTCGCGCGGGGCCCGCACCGCAGAGGCCATCCGCAACGGGGTGGCCCACACCGGTCGGATCATCACCTCGGCGGCGCTCATCCTCATCGTGGTGACCGGCGCCTTCGCGTTCTCGGACATCGTGATGATGAAGTACATCGCCTTCGGCATGATCGCCGCGCTCATCATCGACGCCACCGTCATCCGTATGCTGCTCGTGCCGTCGGTGATGCAGATGCTCGGCACCGACAACTGGTGGGCGCCGAAGTGGATGAAGCGCGTCCAGGAGCGGGTCGGCCTGGGCGAGGCCGAAATAGACGACGAGCCCGAACTCCTGGTCGCGGGTCCGGGGCGGGTCGGGTCGGCGGGCGCCGGTGTGCCGGTCACAGCCCCGGCCGGGCCCGTGGACGGACGGTCGACCTC
>NZ_JAALDV010000302.1:14555-19249 GCF_014145045.1 Dietzia sp. DQ12-76 | reverse complement strand
CCCGCGCGGAGCCGCGAGTGGCACCAGTCGAGCGCGGCTCCGGTCGCGGGCGCTCCCGCCGGTGGCGCGTCGGGATGCGGACCGTCGGTCAGGGGCTCCTCGGGACGCGGTCCGTCAGCCTGTGCTCCGTCGGTCACTCGAGCGGAACGCGGCGATAGGTTCCGGCGGCGGTGTCGGCCGCCTCGATCTCATCGCGCGTGATGCCGAGGACGAACAGGACCGTGTCGAGGAACGGCTTGGACAGAGACGCGTCGGCCACTTCACGCAGAGCGGGCTTGGCGCAGAACGCGATCCCCAGCCCCGCGGCGGAGAGCATGTCGATGTCGTTCGCCCCGTCCCCCACGGCGACGGTCTGGCTCAGCGAGATGCCGAGCTCCTCGGCGAACTGGCGCAGGTACTCGGCCTTGGCCTCCCGGTCCACCACCTCGCCGACGACCCGGCCGGTGAGCACCCCGTCCTCGATCTCGAGCGTGTTGGCCCGAGCGAAGTCGAGCCCCAGCTCCTCGGCGAGACCCGCGATCACCTGGATGAACCCGCCCGACACCACACCGCAGCGGATGCCCAGTCGCTTGAGGGTGCGGATGGTCGTGCGCGCGCCCGGGGTCAGCACGATATTCGCCGCGACCTCGTCGAGGACGTCGGCCGGCAACCCCTTGAGCGTGGCCACCCGTTCGTGGAGCGACTGGGCGAAGTCCAACTCACCCCGCATCGCGCGCTCGGTGACCGCACGGACCTCGGCCTCCCTGCCCGCGTGTGCGGCCAGCATCTCGATGACCTCGCCCTGGACCAGCGTGGAGTCCACGTCGAACACCACCAGGCGCTTGGAGCGGCGTCCCAGGCCGGCGCCGTCCACCGAGATGTCGACTCCGTGCGCGTCCGACAGGGGTGCCATCGCTTCGCGCAGTCGCGCGTCGTCCGCGGCGTCGCGACCGGCCGTCGAGACGTGCAGTTCCAGACCCGTGACGGGGTAGTCGGCGATCCCCCGGATCGTGTCGATGTTCGCGCCGATCGACGCGAGTGACCCCGATACCGCGGAGAACGCCGACGCGGTGACCGGGCTGCCGAGGATCACCACCGCGTGGGTGGAGGGCGGGGTGGGAGGCGCGATGTCGTCGAACTGGACCTCGAGTTGCATCCCCAGTTCGTGGATCTGCTCGGTGAGCTCGCGGACCACGGTCACGACATCGGCATCCGACTCCACCCGGACCATGAGGCCGAGGGAGAGGTGCCCGTTGACGACGACCTGTTCCACGTCCACCAGGTCGGCGTGGTGGGAGGCGAGGACCGACATGACCCTCGCGGTGACACCCGGCCGGTCGGGGCCGGTGACGGTGAGGAGTGCCGGGGTGCCGGGGGTGCTCACGTGTGCTCCTGACGAGTGCTTGATCTGGCGGGTGGTCCTGGTGTCCGGGAGGCGGGTTCAGACCGAGGCCGGTGGTGAAGGGTCCGGGGCGACACGCGCCGAACCCCGCCGGAGGGCGAGCCTACCGACGGGGTTCTGCGGGGACCGGAGCCCGTGGGTGAGTACGGGCGGCCGGGTCAGCCCTTCTGCGGTGACGTGCCGCGCTCGGCGACGTCCTTGACGGCGGCCGGGTCCTGGGCCGCGGCCCGGCCACCGACGTGGGCCTCTGCGCGCATGCGCTCACTCATGTGCGGGTAGTGGAGCTCGAACGCCGGGCGCTCGGAGCGGATCCGGGGCAGGGTCACGAAGTTGTGACGCGGCGGCGGGCACGAGGTCGCCCACTCGAGCGAGTTGCCCGCACCCCACGGGTCGTCGACGGTGACGATCTCGCCGTAGCGCCAGCTCTTGATGACGTTCCAGATGAACGGAAGCATCGCGATGCCGAGGATGAACGACCCGATGGTCGAGATCTGGTTGAGGACGGTGAAGTTGTCCGTCGCCAGGTAGTCGGCGTAGCGACGGGCCATGCCCTGGTTGCCGAGCCAGTGCTGCACGAGGAACGTGGTGTGGAAGCCGATGAACATCAGCCAGAAGTGCAGCTTGCCCAGCTTCTCGTCGAGCATCCGGCCCGTCATCTTGGGGAACCAGAAGTACACGCCGGCGAACGTCGCGAACACGATGGTGCCGAAGAGCGTGTAGTGGAAGTGCGCGACGATGAAGTACGTGTCCGAGATGTGGAAGTCGATCGGCGCCGCGGCCATCATGATGCCGGTCAGACCACCGAAGAGGAAGGTCACGATGAAGCCGAGCGCGAAGACCATCGGCGTCTCGAAGGTCATCTTCCCGCGCCACATCGTGCCGATCCAGTTGAAGAACTTCACACCCGTGGGAACGGCGATGAGGAACGTCATGAAGGAGAAGAACGGCAGGAGGACGGCGCCGGTGACGAACATGTGGTGCGCCCACACCGCCATGGACAGCGCGGCGATCGCGAGGGTCGCGAAGATCAGACCGGCGTAGCCGAAGAGCGGCTTGCGGGAGAAGACCGGGAAGACCTCGGAGACGATGCCGAAGAACGGGAGGGCGAGAACGTACACCTCGGGGTGGCCGAAGAACCAGAACAGGTGCTGCCACAGGATGGCACCACCGTTGCCCGGATCGTAGATGCGACCACCGAACTGACGGTCGTAGAAGACGCCGAGGGCGGCGGCGGTGAGGAGCGGGAAGATCAGGAGGATCAGCACCGACGCCACCAGGATGTTCCAGGTGAAGATCGGCATACGGAACATGGTCATGCCCGGCGCGCGGAGGCAGATGATCGTGGTGACGAAGTTGACGGCGCCGAGGATGGTGCCGATACCGCCGATGCCCACGCCGAGGATCCACAGGTCCGCGCCGACGGCCGGCGAGTGGATCTTGTCGGCGAGCGGCATGTACATGGTCCAGCCGAACGCGGCCGCACCGCCCGGGGTGATGAACCCGGAGAGCATGATGATGCCGCCCGCCGTGAACAGCCAGTAGCCCAGGGCGTTCAGTCGCGGGAAGGCGACGTCGGGGGCGCCGATCTGCAGCGGCATGATGTAGTTCGCGAACCCGACCACGATCGGGGTTCCGTACAGCAGCAGCATGACCGTGCCGTGCATGGTGAACAGCTGGTTGAACTGCTCGTTGGACAGGAACTGCATGCCCGGGACGAAGAGCTCCGCCCGGATGAGCAGGGCCATGAGCCCGCCGATGAAGAAGAAGACGAAACAGGTGACGATGTACATCAGGCCGAGCAGCTTGTGATCGGTCGTTGTCATCATCTTCCACACGAACGAGCCCGGCCGGGCGGAGCCCGTGGGTTCGCCCGGCGGATGGTCGAGATCGTCGACCGGCTTGGGGGCCACTGCGGTCATAAGGGTCCTCCTGAACGCCTCACCCGACGCCGCGGGTCGAACCACCGACCCCACGTCGAACGCAAAGGAATAGTGCGTGAGGGCAATCCTAACCCTCCGCTGAGAGCGCCCACCACTCACCCCGCCGAACTCGTCGGGGTGGGTCATCTGCGGTGATCCGCTTTCGTGACGACACGCCCGGGATCGCCCTCCGACCCGCCGCGACCTCCTCTTTGACCACGCTGAGCACCCATCTCCTAGGCTCTGCTGCATGACCGATCACGCGCCGGGCCGTCTCCGCCATCGCGGACGGGGGTACCCTTCCACCCCCGCGAGGGTCTCGGTCGGCATCGCGGGGGCCCTCGTCGCCGGTCTGGCGCTCTCCGGGTGCGGGCCCTCCCCCGTCGACATGGTCGAGCACCCCGTCACCACGACCCCCTCCCGGATGGCCGGTGCGGAGCTCCAACGCTCGGCCGAGCCGGAGGAATCGTGCGCGCCCGCACCGGTGCCGGCCGAGTTCCCCGGAAACGGGGTCCGAGAGGTCGCGTCCACGGATCCTGCCGAGGCGACGGTGGAGGTCCCCCGCTCTCCGGAACGGATCCTGGCCCTCGGCAGCGGGGCCGTGGACGTGGCGTGCGCTCTGGGCCTGCAGGACCTCGTCGTGGGGACCTCCGGACTGCCCCACGATGCCGACGTCTACCTCCCCGCGAACCTGGTGGGACTGCCCGACCTCGGTATCGCCGGCGACTGGCGGGCCGAGGGCGCCGAATTCGACGCGGATGCCGCCGCGAACGCCGCCCGGGACCTGAACCCCGATCTCATCGTGCTGGCCGACTCCCCCGATCCCGACCCCGATCTGGCACGGGCGTTGTCGGCTGTCGCGCCGACCGTCGTCTACGACGCGCGGAGCCTGAACTGGGCCGAGAGCACCGAGGCGATCGCCGACGCCTACGGTCGCCCCACGGCCGGCGGAGACCTCCTGTTGGATGTGATCGACCGGGCGCGGTTCACCGCGGACGCGACCACCCCGAGAGACACCTGGGTCTCGCTCGTCTCCGTCTCCGACGCGGGCGAGATCGAGGTCCAACGGCCGGACACCCTCGGCAGCCTCATGCTCGAGGCCGTCGGTGCCGGCCGGCCCCCCGCCCAGCGCACCCGGGACGGACAACGGATCGGGCCCGCCCCGGAGTCGCCTCCGGTGGGTGACGAACTGGGCGGGGACGTGATCTTCGCCGTGGTGGGTGGCAGTGACCGCTCCGAGCAGTCCGCGCGGGAGGCGTTCGCCACCCAGCGGTGGACGGACCTCGACGCGGTGGGGGCCCGCCGCATGTTCGTGGTGGACCGGGCCGTGTGGGAGGGCTCCGGTCCGGTGGCCGCACGAGCGGTCCTCGACGACATCAGGAGTTCCATCAACG
>NZ_JAALDV010000302.1:5402-14490 GCF_014145045.1 Dietzia sp. DQ12-76 | reverse complement strand
CGGCCGGCCGATCCGGCCGCGCGTGGACCGGCCGACCCCGCCGACCAGCTACATCAGCCCGACGACCTCACCCCGGCGCCTGATCAGGGGCCGGGGTGAGGTGACGACGATGGTGGGTTCAGAAGTCCCAGTCCTCGTCCTCCGTCGCCACGGCCTTGCCCATGACATAGGAGCTGCCCGAGCCCGAGAAGAAATCGTGGTTCTCGTCGGCGTTCGGGCTGAGCGCCGAGAGGATGGCGGGGTCGACGTTGGTCTCGTCCTTGGGGAACATCCCCTCGTAGCCGAGGTTCATCAGCGCCTTGTTGGCGTTGTAACGCAAGAACTTCTTGACGTCCTCGGTCCACCCCACGGTGTCGTAGAGGTCCTCGGTGTAGTCCGCTTCGTTGTCGTACAGCTCGAAGAGCAACTCGAAGGTGTAGTCCTTCAGCTCGTCGCGCTCCGCCTGGCCGATGTGCTCGAGACCGCGCTGGTACTTGTAGCCGATGTAGTACCCGTGCACCGCCTCGTCCCGGATGATGAGCCGGATGATGTCCGCGGTGTTGGTGAGCTTGGCGCGCGACGACCAGCGCATCGGCAGGTAGAAGCCCGAGTAGAAGAGGAACGACTCGAGGAGGGTCGACGCGACCTTGCGCTTGAGGGGGTCCTCGCCCGAGTAGTACCCGAGGGTGATGTGGGCCTTGCGCTGCAGGTAGGTGTTCTCCTCCGCCCAGCGGAAGGCGTCATCGATCTGGGGGGTGGAACAGAGCGTCGAGAAGATCGTGGAGTAGCTCTTGGCGTGGACCGACTCCATGAACGCGATGTTGGTGAGCACCGCCTCCTCATGCGGGGTCGCCGCGTCGGGGATCATGCTCACCGCGCCGACCGTCCCCTGGAGGGTGTCCAGCAGGGTCAGTCCGGTGAACACCCGGGTGGTGAGCTCCTGCTCCGAGTCCGTCAGGGTCTGCCACGACGGGATGTCGTTGGACACCGGGACCTTCTCCGGCAGCCAGAAATTGCTGGTGAGCCGGCCCCAGACCTGGTCGTCGACCTCGTCGGTGACGCGGTTCCAGTTGATCGCCGACACCCGGTCGACGAGCCGGGGGGCGACCCCGGCGGCGGGGCTGTGGGATCCCGGAGCGTGCAACTCGGCGGTCATCGGATCTCCTCGTGGTGGCGGGGGCGGTTCGGGTCGCAGGCCTGCGGCACCGGCGTCAGAGCATGCACGAGACGCACCCTTCGACCTCGGTGCCCTCGAGCGCGAGCTGTCGCACGCGGATGTAGTACAGGGTCTTGATCCCCTTGCGCCAGGCGTAGATCTGGGCGCGGTTGACGTCCCGCGTGGTGGCCGTGTCCTTGAAGAACAGGGTCAGCGACAGGCCCTGGTCCACGTGCTGGGTGGCCGCCGCGTAGGTGTCGATGATCTTCTCGTACCCGATCTCGTACGCGTCCTGGTAGTAGTCCAGGTTGTCGTTGGTCAGGTAGGGCGCCGGGTAGTAGACGCGACCGATCTTGCCCTCCTTGCGGATCTCGATCCGGGAGGCCACGGGGTGGATCGACGAGGTCGAGTTGTTGATGTAGCTGATCGATCCCGTGGGCGGCACGGCCTGGAGGTTCTGGTTGTAGATGCCGTACTGCTGCACATCGGCCTTCAGCGCACGCCAGTCGTCCTGGGTGGGCACCGCCACGCCGGCGTCGGCGAACAGCTGGCGCACCCGCTCGGTGGCCGGCTCCCACGCCCGGTCGGTGTACTTGTCGAAAAACTCGCCGGAGGCGTACGTGGACTCCGGGAATCCGGCGAACCAGGTCCCCCGCTCCCGGGCGAGGAGGTTCGACGACCGGATCGCGTGGTAGAGGACCGTGTAGAAGTAGATGTTCGTGAAGTCCACGCCCTCCTCGGATCCGTAGTGGATCCGCTCGCGCGCGAGGTAACCGTGGAGGTTCATCTGCCCCAGGCCGATCGCGTGCGACTCTGAGTTGCCGCGCTCGATCGACGGGACCGAGTCGATGTGGGTCTGGTCGGACACCGCGGTCAGGCCCCGGATCGCCGTCTCGATGGTCGCTCCGAAATCCGGGGAGTCCATGGCCTTGGCGATGTTGAGCGAGCCGAGGTTGCACGAGATGTCCTTGCCCACGTGCGAGTAGGTGAGGTCCTCGTTGTACGTCGACGGGGTGGAGACCTGGAGGATCTCCGAGCACAGGTTCGAATGGGTGATCTTGCCTGCGACCGGGTTGGCCCGGTTCACCGTGTCCTCGTACATGATGTACGGGTACCCGGACTCGAACTGCAGCTCGGCGAGGGTCTGGAAGAAGTGCCGTGCGTTGATCTTGGTCTTCTTGATCCGGCTGTCCTCCACCATCTCGGTGTAGTGCTCGGTGACGTCGACGTCCGCGAAGGGCTTGCCGTAGATCCGCTCGACGTCGTACGGCGAGAACAGGTACATGTCGTCGTTGCGCTTGGCCAGTTCGAACGTGATGTCCGGGATCACGACGCCCAGCGACAGGGTCTTGATGCGGATCTTCTCGTCGGCGTTCTCGCGCTTGGTGTCGAGGAACTTGAAGATGTCCGGGTGGTGGGCGTGCAGGTACACCGCGCCGGCTCCCTGGCGGGCGCCGAGCTGGTTGGCGTAGGAGAAGGAGTCCTCAAGCAGCTTCATCACCGGGATGACGCCGGAGGACTGGTTCTCGATGTGCTTGATCGGGGCGCCGTGCTCGCGGAGGTTCGACAGCAGCAGCGCGACCCCGCCACCGCGCTTGGACAGCTGCAGTGCGGAGTTGATGTTGCGTCCGATGGACTCCATGTTGTCCTCGATACGCAGGAGGAAACAGGAGACGGGCTCACCGCGCTGCTTCTTGCCCGAGTTCAGGAACGTCGGGGTGGCCGGCTGGAACCGACCGTCGATGATCTCGTCGACCAGGCGGCGGGCCAGGGTCTCGTCGCCGTCCGCGAGGGTGAGGGCGACCATGCAGACGCGGTCCTCGTAGCGCTCGAGGTAGCGCTTCCCGTCGAAGGTCTTGAGCGTGTACGAGGTGTAGTACTTGAACGCGCCGAGGAATGTCGGGAAGCGGAACTTCTTGGCGTAGGCGTGATCGAACAACTCGCGCACGTAGTTGCGGGTGTACTTGTCGAGCACCTCGCGCTCGTAGTAGTTCTTGTCGACCAGGTAGTCCAGCTTCTCGTCCAGGTTGTGGAAGAAGACCGTGTTCTGGTTGACGTGCTGGAGGAAGTACTCGCGCGCGGCCTCACGGTCCTTGTCGAACTGGATCCTCCCGTCCGCGTCGTAGAGGTTGAGCATGGCGTTGAGCGCGTGGTAATCCAGGCGCTGCCCCTCGCCCGCCTCACCGGCGATGGTGCCTTCGGGGGTCACGGTTGGTGCTGCCAAAACTCTTCCAATCCCTCACGGACGCGGATGACGTCCTCATGTGTGCCCATCAGTTCGAACCGGTAGAGGTACGGAACCCCGAGCTTGCGTGCGATCACATCGCCGGAGACCGCGTAGTCCGCACCGAAGTTGGTGTTGCCGGCGGCGATGACACCCCGGCAGAGGCTTCTGTTGTGCGCGTTGTTCAGGAACGCCACGACCTGTCGTGGGACCGAGGCGCCGGTCCTCCCGGTGACCTCGAGGCAACCCCCGTACGTCGGGACGATCAGAACATACGGGTCCGACACGACCGGCGGGGCATCGGTCCTCCGCGTGGGGATCCGCAGCGCCGGGAGCCCGAGCCGGTCGACGAACCGCTTGGTGTTCTCGGAGACGTTGGAGAAGTAGACGATCCTCACCGGCTCGGTGGCCGGCAGCGGAGCCGCCATGACTGCCCCCTTCGGATTACACGTGTTCCGGGAGCCCCCCGGTGTCGGGCAGGTGTCAGGCCGCGACGGTGACGAGAGCCTTGATCCGGTCCGGCCGGAATCCCGACCAGTGCTCGGTGCCGGACACCACGACGGGGGCCTGCAGGTAGCCGAGAGCCATCACGTACTCCCGCGCCTCGTCGTCCACCGAGATGTCGACCACCCGGTACTCGACGCCCTGCTTGTCGAGGGCCTTGTAGGTGGCGTTGCACTGGACGCAGGCGGGCTTGGTGTAGACGGTGACCATCAGTCGTGGACCTCTTTCGGCACGGGCGCCGCGGAGGCGCGAGGGGTACTTCTCGGACGGTCATCGGTTCCGGCTCGTGAGCCCGGCCTGTGGATAACCGCGGTGTCTGTCAGGGTTCGCAGCCCGAATGCCACGAGTGGTATTCATCGGGTGCCGCAACGCCTTAGACACTACCCCTAGTGTCCGACGAGTCAATGGACCACAACATTTTGGTCTTACAACGGTGGTATTCCCAGGTCGCGATCCCGCCTTGTGGACACCGCCCACCCCCGGCTGGACAGAGCGTCCCGGATGCCGACGCGCCGCTCCCCGGACGCCACACTGCCACGCCCGAACACGCGTCGGGAACCCGGTCCGGCGCCCCACAGGCCGTCCCCAAGCGCCCCACATCCTGTCCCCACCCGCTCCACAGGCGCGCCCGGTCACGCGCCCGTGATCGCCGGCCCCGACGGACCGGCATCGACGGTTCGGCACCGCCCCACGACGACGAGGGCCCGCCACCGGCGAACCGGTGACGGGCCCTCGCGGGTGCGTGGGCTCCCACGCGGACGGACTCAGCCCTGGCGGGCCTTGAAACGGGGGTCCTTCTTGTTGATCACGTAGACCTTGCCGCGACGACGGACAACCTGGGCGCCCGGCTTGTTCTTCAGCGACCGAAGGGACTTGCGGACCTTCATCTGGCGCTCCTTAGGCTCTCGGGGCGGCCGTGATGGCCGCCGACACGACTGGGATGACTGCGCGACACGTCCGACCCGGAGGTCGGATGCACGACACACAACTGGTCCATCGTAACGGACTGCCCCGTCAGAACTCCAACCGGCGATTCCGTGCGTCGACCCTGTCCCCGTCCGTACGTCACGCCGTGTCCGCCCCGCATGTCACCCAGAAGTCACACTGGGTTTCTATGCTGACGCCATGACCCAGTCCTCTCCCGGCATCAGCGCGCTCCGCGCGTCCATCATCCACGAACTCGGTGTTCGCCCCGACATCGATCCGGCGCAGGAGGTGGATCGTCGGGTGGCGTTTCTGGCCGACTACCTCCGCAGCACCCCGGCCACGGGGTTCGTCCTCGGCATCAGCGGTGGCCAGGACTCCACCCTCACAGGTCGACTCTGCCAGCTCGCCGCGGAGAAGCTGCGCGACGAGGGGCTGCCCAGCGCCCGATTCGTCGCCATGCGCCTGCCCCACGGCACCCAGGCGGACGAGGCCGACGCCGTCGTGGCCCTGGACTTCATCCGACCCGACGCCCGCGTCACCGTCGACGTTCGGCCCGCGTCGGCCACCATGTCGGCGGCCACTGCCGAGGCATTGGAGGTGCTGCCCGACCACGGGGGTCCGCTCCGCGATTTCGTGCGAGGGAACGTCAAGGCACGACAACGGATGGTCGCCCAGTACGCCGTGGCCGGGCAGCTCGGACTTCTCGTCGTGGGCACGGATCACGCGGCCGAGGCGGTCACGGGGTTCTTCACCAAGTACGGCGACGGCGGGGTCGATCTCACCCCGTTGACTGGCCTCACCAAGCGCCAGGGCGCCGCGCTCCTGCGATACCTGGGCGCGCCGGAGTCGACCTGGCGAAAGCTCCCCACCGCCGATCTCGAGGACGACCGGCCGGGACTGCACGACGAGGAGGCGCTGGGCGTGACCTACGAGCAGATCGACGACTATCTCGAGGGCCGCGACGGCGTGTCGGCGGAGGCCGTCGACCGGATCGAGCAGCTGTTCCTGGCCACCCGCCACAAGCGGGCCGTCCCGGCCACTCCTCTGGACACCTGGTGGCGCGAGGGGTGAGCCCCCGCGATCGCCCACCGCCGATCGGTCACCGCAGCAGCGCCCATACGGTGTCCAGCGCCTCCGCCGTCCCCGGTACGTCGTAGGACTGCGTGGTGAACACCGCCGCGCCGCGGCCCGTGCGCCGGTCGACGTATGCGATGGTGCCCAGTCCCCCGGCCCAACCGACGACCCCGCCGGGACGGACTTCGACCTGCATCCCGTACCCGCAGCCGGGTCCGATGAACCCCTCCGCGTCGGCCCGCTGCCGCGCGGTCAGGTGGTCGGCCGTCATCACCTCCACGTACTCCGACCCCAGGAGCACCCCACCGCCGACCAGGACGTCGAGGAATTCGAGGTGGTCCGAGACGGTCGAGGTCAGCCCGCACGCCAGAGACTCGAAGCGCGGCGGGTGGGCGAACCGGTCACCGGTGTCCAGCGCCCGTAAGCCCCCGTCGGGGCCGAGCCCGTAACTGGTGGGGAGTCGGTCGGGGTCGGCGGTGAACCCCACGTCCGCGAGACCGAGCGGGCCGGTGACGTGGTCGGCCACCAGGTCGGACACGGTCGCTCCCGTGGCCCTCGCCAGGAGGACACCCAGCACGTCGCTGCTGGTGTGGTAGTGCCAGCCCACCCCGGGCTGATCGGCCAGGGGCAGCGCGCCCAGCAGCCGCAGGTACTCGTCCGGCTCCATCGGAGGCGCGAAGGGTCCCGGCGCGATCTGTCGCTCGACCATGGCGACGGTCAGAGGACTGCCCTCTCCCGCCCATCCGACGCCGGCGGTCATGGTGAGCAGGTGTCGCAGGGTGATCTGTCGGCCGGCCGGCACGGTCCGGTCGATCGGTGCGCCGGGCCGGGTGAGGACCCGCGGGGCCGACAACTCCGGCAGAAGGGTGGAGACCGGGTCGTCGAGTGCGAGGATCCCGAGCTCGACCATCCGCAGCGCGAGCACGCCGCCCACCGGCTTGGTGTTGGACGACAGGGGGAACACCGTGTCAGGGTCGAGCGCGGGCCCGTCGGGTGACCGCGACCCGCCCGCTGCGATCAGCGTCCGGCCATCCTGCCGGACCCCGCAGACGAAACCCGTGAGCCGCCCGGCGTCGACCAGGGCGTCGAGCTCCCTGACGACGGTGTCGAACCGATCCATGGGATGACCCTACGTCCGCCCGGCCCGGCGGTGACAGGTTCTCCTCTTAGCGCCCGCGGTCAGCGACCCAGCCTCGCGAGCGGCCCGTGAACGTCGACCGGATCCAGGCAGGTGTCGGGGATCGTCCCCAGCGAGCACACACCCACCGGCAGAACCGGGCGGTAGCCCTCCGGGACTCCGCCGCGCGCGATCACGTCCCGGTAGGCGTCGACCCCGGAGGTCGGCCTGCGCTCGAGCAGCGGATCCGTGAGTACGTCGACCCGGTACAGGCCGAAGCGGGAGTCGTAGGTTCCCCACTCGTAGTTGTCGACCAAAGACCAGTGGTTGTATCCGATCACCGGGTAACCGTCGGCGGCCGCGCGCTGGATCCAGAAGACGACGTCCCGGAGGTAGTCGCCGCGCTCGATCCCGTCCTCCCGGTGCCCGTTGTGGGTGGGCATCCCGTTCTCGACGATGTACAGCGGCTTACCGGGAAAGTGCCGCGCGTAGTGCACGATCGACTCGTACATCCCTTCCGGTTGCGGACGCACGCCGGCGAAGTCGTCCCACGCGGCGCGGATGGTGGTGAGGTTGTCGAGCGCGATTCCGTAGTAGTAGTCGATCCCGATGAAGTCCAGCTCCTCGCGGATGTGGTTGAGCAGCAGGTCGTCGGTGGCCGGGGCGAACGCGGGGAGGTATGCCTCGTTGGCGGTCACCATCGCCTCCGGGTCGGCGCGGTGCGCGGCGTGGTATCCCAGCTTGTGGGCCGCGACGACGTTGTCGCGGAACTCGGTGAACTGGTGCAGGCCGACCAGGCCGATGCGAAGTTCGTGACTGAAGAACACCAGGGGCTCGTTGAAGGTGACCCACATCGTCCCGTCGCCGGCCCACCGCTCGGTGACGAGCTCGGCGTAGCGGCCGAAGGCCTCCACCGCGTCCGGCGAGAGGAAACCGCCCCGGTCGACGAGCCATCCGGGGTACACGTAGTGGACCATCGTGATCATGGGCGTCATCCCGTGCGCCCGGATCGTGTCGAGGATGTGGTCGTACCGACGCAGCGCCCCCTCGTCGTACCGCCCCGGCTCGGGTTCGATGCGGGACCACTCCACGCTGAGACGGAAGGTGGTGACGCCCATGTCGGCGGCGCGCGCGATGTCCTCCGGGTATCGGTTCCAGAAGTCCACCGCGTCGTTCACCGGGTCGGCCTCACCGCGGGCGGCCGCGGCGTCGACGTAGCGCTTCCAGTTGGAGTCCCTATTTGAACCCTCGACCTGGAAGCCCGAGGTGGCCACCCCCCAGTGGAACCCCTCGACCATCCGAGATTCGGCACGCGCCAGCGCGGAACCCGTGATCAGGACGGTAGCGACCAGTGCGATGACGAGCGCCGGGGCGAGCAGGAGCCTGGTGACAACACTCTTACGGGGAGTCATCCTCCCAACATCACACACGCCGGGCCCGCCGTCAGCGGTTTGGCCTCACGCCGTGCACCGGGGCCCCGGAACCGGTTACCGGGGTCCGAGTCGACGACTACCGTGAGGAGATGCGAACCCTGGGGAACGTGCTCTGGTTTCTTCTCGCCGGCTGGTGGTTGGCACTGGCGTACGTCATCGCCGGGGTCATCGCCTGCATCCTGATCATCACCATCCCCTTCGGCATCGCCTCGTTCCGACTCGCCGCGTATGTCCTGTGGCCGTTCGGCCGGCGGACCGAGTTCCGCCGGGACGCCGGTGCGCTCTCGATGCTCGGGAACATCCTGTGGATCCTGGTGCTCGGCTGGGAGCTGGCGCTCGCCCACCTGGTCGCGGGGTTGCTGCTGTGCCTGACGATCGTCGGCATCCCCTTCGGGATCGCCTGTTGGAAGATGGTCCCGCTGGCACTGCTCCCGCTCGGCCAGCGGATCGTCCCCATCCGTCACCCGTCCGAGGATCCCTTCGCGGCGGCGCCGGGCCCGCGACGGTAGGAGCGGGGGCTCAGTCCGAGGACCGTGCGGAAGTCCGCGGTGAGGTGGGCGTGGTCGGAGTACCCGAGGTCGGCGGCGACCCGGGCGATCATCACAGTGGGGTCGTCGCGTAGCCGCTGCGCGGCCTCCTGGAGTCGGTACCGACGGATCATCTTCAGTGGTGGC
>NZ_JAALDV010000302.1:0-5339 GCF_014145045.1 Dietzia sp. DQ12-76 | reverse complement strand
TGAGCCGCTGCACGGCACGCGTCGAGATCCCCAGGGCCGCGGCGACCTGGTCCACCCGCACGATCGACCGGTCGGAGGCGATGAGATCCTCCATGGCGTTGGCCAGCATCCCGTCGGCACCAGGCGCCGCCAGGGTCGCGGCGGCCCAGGCCGAGAAGGCGCGCACCGCCCGGTCCCGCGCGAGGGGTTCGCGCTGGTGGTCGCACTGGTCGACCCCGCGCTGGTCGGATGGTCGCGGCTGGTCGACGACGTCGTCCGCCTCCCCCATCGCCGCGCCGACGGCGCGATGCAACTCTGCTGCCTCGACCGGTGTCTCGGCATCGCGGAGCTCCTGCGGCGCGGTCGACAGGGAGGCCAACCCGGCGGGTCGGAGCAGGGCTCCGACCGCCCACCCGCTGCCACTGAGGTCACGGTGGGAGATGCCGGTCGTCGGTCCGGAGAGGGTCACGCCGGAGGGTTCGACGACGAGGTTGGACGCGGGAAACGGAAGGAGTTCCTGCCGGGAGGTCCTGCCCGGCGGCAGACTCCACCGCGGGATCCAGAACCACCGGATGCGGTCGCGCAGGTCGACCGGGGCCTCCTGGCGGTGGAAGGTGGGCAACCGGTCCGGGTAGAGCACTCCGCGCCGATCTGCGAGCTCCGACATCCTCTCCCCTCCCTCACTCCTCCGCCTCGACTGACGTCGCGAATCTTCAAGCCATCAAAGTGCGGGCACTTCTAGGGTCATCCCATGACCGACACCACCTCGCCCCGGACCGGGGCCACCGGGCAGCACACCACCGACGGCGTCCCCCACGGCTCGACCAGCCTCACTCCGTTTCTCGCGATCGAGGGCGCGAAGGGGGCCGTCGAATTCTATTCCTCGGTCTTCGGCGCCCGGGTGGTCGACGTGACGGAGATGGGAGGGGTCGTCGTCCACGCCGAACTCGACTTCGGCAACGGCCGGTTGCAGTTCGGCGAGCCGAGCCCCGACTACGGGCTCGTGCCCGCACCCTCCGGAGGGGTGGCCTGCTACTCGCTCGGGCTGTACTGCGCGGACGTCGACGAGGTGGTGGACCGCGCGGTCAGGGCCGGCGCGACGGTCCGCGAGCCGGTGAGCGAGTTCGTCTCCGGCGACAGGTTTGCCTCGATCGTGGACCCTTACGGCGTGCGCTGGTCGATCATGACGCGCGTCGAGGACCTGTCCGAGTCGGAGAGCGCGCGACGCGTCGCCGAGTGGGCCGCGCAGCAGGGATAGCCGTGCGGTCACGCCCTCACCCACCATGGAAATGAATAGGAGCCCGACCAGTGGCCGGGCTCCTATCAGTGCGAACCGTCCGTCGCCGGATCGGTCCTCCGGGTGGAGCTAAGGGGACTCGAACCCCTGACCCCCACACTGCCAGTGTGGTGCGCTACCAGCTGCGCCATAGCCCCGTGCTCATTCTCCTGCCGTTCACCTCTCGGCGACCGGCCCGACCAAAGTTACACCATCCCGCTTCGGCCCTCCAAATCGCCTCCGGCCCCGCCCTGGACGGGCGGGGCCGGAGGCGATCCGCGTCGACCCGGGTCAGGAGATGATGTTGTCCAGCCAGGCCGGGTCGCCGAACTCCACGACCTCACCCTCGTAGGCGACGGTGGGCGTGGAGACGCGGTCGGTGACCTCACGGATACTGTCCTGCGAGTTGTCGGCGGTGTCCGAGGCCTTCTCCATCCCGCCGTTGGTCTCCACGTTGCCGATGCACTCGACGGTGTCCGCGTTCGCGCCGGCCGCCTCGGCCGTGGACGCAAGCTCCCGGGCGGAACGGTCGCCCCCGCCCTCAGCGGGTTGCTGCGCGAAGAAGGCGTTCTTGACCTCGAAGAAGGTGGGCATCGAGTCCTTGGCAGCGACGCACTGGACCGCGGCGATGGCCCGCGTGGAGTATTCGCCCGAGGCCGACTGGCGGTCGAGGAAGTTGAGGGTGTGGTACTCCACCCGCAGGTCACCGGCCTCGACGGCCTCTGCGATCGGGACGCCGTACTGCCTCTCGAACGAGGCGCACGCCGGGCACATGAAGTCCTCCCAGATCTGGACCGTCGGAGCGGCCTCCTCCCCCACCGTGATCACGCCCGTGTCCGAGATCTCGATCAGCTCATCCGCCGTCTCACCGAACGTGATGGGGTTGGCCTCGCCCCCTCGCTGGGCCATCCACACCACGCCACCGAGGACCAATACGGCGACGGCGATCAGCGCCGCGACCGTGATCAGCATGCCGTTGTTCTTCTTGGTCTGGAGCACCTTGGTGCTCTTGTTGCCTGCGGACTTGGCGTTCACGTGGGCGTGGGCCTTTCTCTACTGGGACATCGTCGGCCCGTTCGGGACGAGCGGCGACTACAGCGAGGGTACCGAAGCCGCCTGAGTCCTCTTTCAGGTGCTGGCAGGTGCTGGCAGGTGCTGGCAGGTGGGAGGACCGTCGAAATGCACCGAACCCCCGGTCGATGGTCGACCGGGGGCTCGGCCCGATGGTGGAGCTGCCGGGAATTGAACCCGGGTCCTCCGCAGCATCGGCAGGGCTTCTCCGTGCGCAGTCCGCGTTGGCCTCTACTCGGATCTCGCCCTCATGCGGACATGTCGGCGATGACGATCCCAGTCACTGTTGGATGTCCCGACCCACCCCGTGACCGGGTGAGCCGGTGATCCCTCTAGATGATGCCGGTGACCGGGGCGAGGGCGACCCCGGGCCGACAGACTACGGGCTCGCTATCAGGCAGCGAGGGCGTAGTCGCGCTGATTGGTATCGGCGCGTAATTGGTTGCCACGACGCTTACGGTGGTCTCTGGCCTGCACCGGCACGCTTCCCCTGCGTCAACTCACGTAGTCGAAACCACATCAGCCCCGTCAGGACCGCCGACTCTCATCGACGGACCACCGATCTTACCCCGACCGAGGTCGAGTCGCCAGGGTGATGTCCGTCTCCACACCACCCCTGCGCGACCGGATCACGCGTGCATGCCCTTGATCTTCCTGCCGAGCTCGCGGACGGCCTCGCGCTCGGCGGTCCTCCTGGCGATGTCGTGCCGCTTGTCGTGCGCCTGCTTACCGCGAGCGACGGCCAGTTCGACCTTCACCCGTCCGTTCACGAAGTAGAGGGACAGGGGGACCAGAGTGGCGTTGCCGTCCCGCACCTTGCCGACGAGGGAATCGATCTCGCGCCGGTGCAGTAGGAGCTTGCGGGCCCGCTTGGGCGCGTGATTGGTCCAGCTCCCGTGCGAGTACTCGGGGATGTGGAGCCCGCGGAGCCACACCTCGCCGTCGTCGATGGTCGCGAACGCGTCGACCAGCGAGGCCTGTCCCTCACGCATGCTCTTGATCTCCGTGCCCAGGAGCGCGATGCCGGCCTCGTGGGTGGACAGGATCGAGTACTCGTGGCGGGCCTTGCGGTTGCTGGCGACCACGCTGCCGTCGCGGCCGAGGGTCGACGCGCCCTTCTTCTTGTTCTTCTTGGCCACGCCGGTTCACCTCCTCGTCCGTCCGTCGGGCAGATCCCCCAGTCTAGATCAGCGCGGGATCACTGCCGAACCGTGGCCCTCAGGGTGACCCACGCCGTGAGGGCGGAGACGACCGCGCCCGCCACGATCAGACCCGGAGCGAGCATCAGGATGTCGGCGGTGGTGATCCGTTCCACCAGGTTCGCCCGGTACGCCTCCGCCAGGACCCTGTCGAGGAACACGACCTTGGCCCCCAGTAGGCCGCCGACCGCGAGCAGCGAACCGACCACCGATGCGAGCACGGCCTCCACCACGAACGGGAGCTCGGTGTACCAGCGGCTCGCGCCCACCAGTCGCATGATGCCGAGCGCGGTCCGGCGGGTGAAGGCCGCGATCTGCGTCATGTTGGCGATGAGCAACACGGTGGCCAGGAGTTGGACCACCGCGACGGCGAACGCGGCGTTCCGGATGCCGTCGAGGACCGAGAACACGCGCTCGACCAACTCCCCCTGGCCCTGCACGACCTCGATCCCCGCGATCGCCTCCAGCTCCGCGGCCACCGACTCGGCCCGGGTGGGGTCGTCGAGTGTGAGGGTGAACCGCGAGCCGAGGGCGTCCGGCGAGGTCGACTCCACGAGGACGGGGTCGGTGGAGGAGAACAGTTCGACGAACTCCTCATACGTCTCCTGCGGGTTCTTGTACTCCACCGACGCCACGCCGGCCGTGTTCTCGAGCCGGCCCCGGATCTCGCCACACGCGGCGGTGCAGTCGGGGTCCTCGATGGAGATGGGACGGTCCACGTAGACGCGGAACTCGTTGAGGTAGTCGTACTTCGCCTGGCTGGCCGAGGCGGTCATCACCACCAATACGCCGGCGCCGAGCATCGCCAACGCGACGGCGGTGGTGATGATCATGGCCAGCGTCATGGACAGGTTCCGGCGCAGCCCCTGCCCGACCTCGGACGCGATGAACCGCGCGGCCATCAGCGTCCCACCCCGTAGGTGCCGCTGGCGTCGTCCCGGACGACCATCCCGTCGACCAGCTCCACGACGCGGCGCCGCGACCGGTCGACGATGTGGCGGTCGTGCGTGGCCATGAGGACCGTGGTGCCGGTCCGGTTGATCCGGTCGAGCAGCAGCATGATGTCCTCGCTGGTCTCGGGGTCGAGGTTGCCGGTCGGCTCGTCGGCGAGCAGCAACCGCGGCCGGTTGACGAACGCCCGGGCGATGGCGACGCGTTGCTGTTCGCCACCGGAGAGCTCGTGCGGCCGACGTCCGGCCTCACGGGCCAGTCCGACCATCTCGAGCGTCTCGGGGACGACCTTGTCGATCGTGCGGCGGGAGGTGCCGATCACCTGGAGCGCGAAGGCCACGTTCTCGGCCACGGTCTTGCTCGGCAGGAGGCGGAAGTCCTGGAAGACGCAACCGAGCGAGCGGCGCAGCGTGGGTACGGACGACGCCTTCATCCTGGTGAGGTCGTGGCCCGCGACGACCAGGGTCCCGGAATCGGGCCGGTCTTCGCGGAGCAGCAGACGCAGGAACGTCGACTTTCCCGACCCGGACGCGCCGATGAGAAATGCGAACTCGCCCTCGGCGATCTCGACGCTCACGTCGGACAGAGCCGGGCGCGTCGAGGACGCGTACGACTTGGTCACATGGGAAGCACTGATCACACGAGCAGCCTAGCGTTACTCCTGCAACATGTGGAGGCGACTCGGGTCGCCTCGTGCGGCGGGCACCTCGCTACCCGGAGCCTCTACGGCGAGGTCTGCTCGTCGGCGGTCGGACCGGCGGCCGCGCCCCCTTGCCCGGTCTGGGGTTGGGTCTGGGTCCCCTGCGGGGCCTGCTGCGTGGTCGGGGTCCCGGGCCGAGCGGGGGCCGGGGACGTCGTCGGCT
>NZ_JAALDV010000301.1:0-4881 GCF_014145045.1 Dietzia sp. DQ12-76 | reverse complement strand
TCGCCTCGACTCCGCGGCCGCCGCAGTGCTGCGGGGCCGGGCGGGACTGGTGGTGGCGCACCGGCTGAGCCAGGCCGCGGCCGCGGACCGGATCCTGGTGATGGAGCACGGCCGGATCGTGGAATCCGGGACTCATGACGAGCTGCTGCACTCGGACGGCAGGTACGCCGAGCTCAGTCGGGCGTGGTTCGGGGGAGAGTGAGGGGAGGGGTGATCGCCGGTTCCCATGGGGGAGCCTCTTCCGGCCCGTGATCCAGGCGGGACGGCGGGTAGTCGTCGCGCACCAGCAGCATGTCGGAGCCGCCCGGTTGACCTCATCAGGACGGCGTTGACCGTGCAGCTTTCCGCATCGCCGATGATGCCGTGCGCGTGCAGCGCTGATACAGGGCGGTCTAGAGGTAGCTCATCGCGGTGTCCGAAATGTGGATGGACGCGAAAAGAGCTGCCGGGACGAGCGAGGGATAGTTCTGCAGGTACAACCCCACGCAGAGGAAGTAGACCGAGGGCAGAATCGCCATCATCACCAGAATGGTCGGCGTTATCGGCGTGAGAAAGTACAACACCCACAACACCAGGTAACCGAGCAGGGCCAGAGCACCGATGAGGCCGACGACCGCGGTGCCCGGTGTGGATCGTCGTCGCGTGTTGATGACCAGTATGAGCAGGGCGATCATCACCGACTGGCAGACGAGCCCGATCACATGGACCCACGGCGGAAAGGGCGTGTCCGCCGTCAGCGGGGAGGAGACCGGGGGGAGGAGCACCCAGAGAACGTTGGGGATCATCGGCAGCAGAACGGCGACACACCCCAGAGGCGAGAAGCCGAGCCTGAACGCCTGTGCAGGGGTGATCACCCTGTCTCGGTTGCTCTGCATCCACCGAGTCTGCCAATAGCGTCAACCCCCGGTCTCCACACGATGCGAGCAGTGCCGGGGTGTGCTCCTTTGACGCCGCCGGCGAAGCGCTGGGTCACTGGAGCCGCGCGGCCACCCTCTGCCCCCACTGCTCTGCGCGGGCGTCTTCGCCCTGGATCAGCTCGGTCTCGGACGTGACCAGGAAGCTCTCGGGCTCGGCGACGAGGCTGAACCCCAGGCTAGCCAGCTTCTTCGAGATCCCCTTGGATGCCCGCCCGGTGAGGATCGCGGGCTTGTCGACGCGGGTGTCGAACGCCGCCGCGGCGCCCTCGCTCCGGGGAAGTCCCCCGAGCCAGTCCCGGATCCCCGGGCCGGCCGCGTCGGGCTCGACCGTCAGCGTGCTGTCCGGTCGGTCGGCGGCCTCGACCGCGCCCTGCCGGGTCGACTCGCGGCTCATCCCGTGGACGTGGGTGGGGCCGCCCACGATCACCAGGTCGTAGGCCGAGGTGTCCTCGTCACCGGCGTGCGAGACGGGGACAGTCGTCACGTCACCCACCTGTCCGACTCCGCGTGCGATCGCATCGGCGATGTCGTGGGTGCAGCCGTACATCGATTCAAAGACGATCAGTGTGCGCATGGTCGTGTGCCTCCCTGCTCGAGCATCGGCGAGCGCTCGTCGCTTCTGACGTGACCCACCTGGACTTATCACTCGATCCTCATCATCCGCCTCGTGTGGGACTAGCACAATGGAATGCGGGTCGGGGGTGGTCTCGAGATGGCCCGGGAGGGACAGGCCCGGTGGGTGACGACGACGAGGTCGTCACCGACGTGGCACCGACCATCGGATCACCGTTCCCCCGGCGTGCGTCGACGTGGCGAACGTGCCACCGAGGTCGTCGGCGCGTCGCCTGAGGTTGGCCAGTCCGCTCCGGTCGGTCGGCTCCTCCAGACCGACCCCGTCGTCGGCCACCTCCACCACGATGTCGTCCCCGATCCCCACGGTGACCGTCATGGACTCGGCCCGTGCGTGGCGGACGACGTTGGTCACCGACTCACGTAGCACCGCGACGACGTGTTCGGCGGTGCGCGGGCCCACCACGGACAGGGGCCCGGAGATGCGGACGCGTGTGCACAGGGAGGAGTCCCCGAGTTGTTGGTCGATCACCTCGTGGATGCGCTGCCTCAGGCGGGTCGTCTGCGTGTCCTCGGTGTGGAGGTCGAAGATCGTCGTGCGGATCTCCTGCACGATGTCCTGGAGGGTGTCGATGGTCCTCGTCAGCCGTTCACGGACATCGGGGGACCGGGTGCGCTGGAGCGTCCCCTGCAAGCTCAGGCCCGCGGCGAAAATGTGCTGGATCACGTGATCGTGCAGGTCCCGCGCGATGCGCTCCCGTTCGGCGAGGACCTCCATCTGCCGGGCGCGGGTGGCGGAGGCTTCCAGGTGGAGGGCGAGCGCAGCCTGGTCCGCGAAGTGGGCGGTCATCTCGACGTCGTCCCGGGTGAAGGCGGGCCGTCCGTCCGCGCGCACTGCCACGAGAACGCCGGTGGTGGCGTCGAACGCGCGCATCGGCGCCGCCAGTACCGGGCCGAACCCGTCGCGAACGGTAGGCGTGACCGCGCGGTCGAGCCAGTGACCACGCGAGGGCTGCCGTGACACGAATGCCGCCCCGGTCGTCGACCCCGCCACAGGAAGCGACACCCCCTCGAATCGGTCCGCCCCGGTCCCGGAAGCGACCGAGACGACGAGATGCTCCACCATGTGCGGGGGGCGTTCGGGATCGTCCGGACGCGCGACAAAGACGAGGTCGGCGTTCGCGAGACCCAGAACCCTCCTGGTGATCAGAGCCAGCACCTCGCGGTCGCCGACACCGGCGAGGAGTTCGGTGCGGACATCACGGGCGGCCTCGATCCACCTGAGGCGCGTCTGGGCGTTCTCGTGGTTGCGAGCGTTGTCGATCGCGATTCCCGCCGCCGCCGCGAGCGAGCGGATGACCGTCTCGTCGTCCTCGGTGAAGTGCTCGCCCCGGTTCTTCCCGGCGAGGTAGAGATTCCCGTAGAGCGAGCCCCGCACCCGGATCGGCGCGCCGAGGAACGTGGTCATCGTCGGATGGTGGGAGGGGAAGCCGACCGCGGCGGGATGCCGGCGGAGGTCACGCAGTCGGACCACCTCCGGCTGGGCGATCAGCAGTCCCAACACTCCGTCACCGTTCGGACGTCGGCCGATCCTCTGCCTCGTCTCCGCGTCGATCCCCTCGAAGAGGAAGTCGGACAGGGTCTGGTCTTCGCCGAGCACCCCCAGCGCGCCGTAGCGCGCGTCGAGGAGATCCATCGCGGATCGCACGATGGAACGGAGGGTCGTCTCGAGCCCGAGATCCGAGGTGATCGCGAGCATGGCGTCGACGAGCGCGTCCCTGCTGTCCCGTGGTGCCCCGGCGACCGGTGGGCGATCGTTCGCGCTCCCCGACTCGGCGGTCATTCCCGAATACTAGGACGCAGAGCGCTCGACGTACGCACCTTTTCGACCCGGGGGACGGCCCTCGCACGACGGGCTTCGTTCCCCTCATGCCGGCTCTTCGGTCTCCGGGCGCTCGTACACTGGCCCCACACCATCACCCGCCTCTGGAGGCGCCCGCGATGACCACGGTTTTCCTCGTCGACGACCATGAGATCGTCCGCCGCGGTCTCATCGAGCTCCTGGACGCCGACCCCGCGCTGTCCGTCATCGGAGAGGCGGGCACATGTGCGCAGGCTCTGGCCCGGATACCCGCCCTGCGGCCGGATGTCGCCGTGCTCGACATCCAGCTGCCCGACGGGGACGGCATCGAGCTGTGTCGTGACCTCCTGGCACAGGTGGAGGGGCTGCGCTGCCTGATCCTGACCTCGTACACCCAGGACCAGTTGATGCTGGACGCGATCATGGCCGGGGCGAGCGGGTACGTGGTCAAGGACATCACCGGTATGGAACTGGCCAAGGCCGTCGCCGACGTGGGGCGGGGCGCATCGACGTTGGACAACCGGGCGGCCGGCGTGCTCATGGATCGCCTGCGTCGGCGTCGGGAGGACGATGCGGGGCCCCTCGCGAATCTGACCACGCAGGAACAGAGATTGCTCACCCACTTGGGTGAAGGGCTGACCAACAAGCAGATCGCGGCGCGGATGTGTCTCGCCGAGAAGACGGTGAAGAACTACGTCTCCAGGCTTCTGGCCAAGCTCGGGATGGAGCGTCGCACCCAGGCCGCTGTCTTCGCGGCCCGGATCATCGACGGGCGCGGCGGGTCGTAGGTCATCCGGGTCGTGCCGTTGGTCCCTGGCCGCGGCCACTCATCCGGTGGACAGTGAGGTGATGACCGGTTCGCCTCGCTCGTCGGCCACCACGGCCCCTGCACCCTCGTCGATCCTCCGTGCCGCCGGACTCGCCTCCCGCGCCCCGTCGCTGCACAACTCGCAGCCCTGGCTGTGGAGCCTGGACGGCCCGCTGCTCCATCTACGTGCCGACCGACGCCGCCATCTGCCCAGCTCGGACCCCGACCGGCGCGGGATTTACCTGAGCTGCGGCATGATGTTGCACCACATGCGGGTCGCGCTGGCGGCCGTCGGGTGGGCCACGACCGTGGAGCGCTTCCCCGACGACGGGGATGCGGACCTCCTGGCGGTTCTGCGCATGACACCGACCCCGCCGACGATCGAGAACCGGCACCTGGCCGCGTCGATGCTGCAGCGCCGCTCGGATCGCCGGCGGTTCAGTTCCTACCCCGTGCCCGAGCACGTCTTCGCCCCGTTGACAGTGCGGGCCGCGCGGGAGGGGGTCGTGCTCGAACGACTCGAGGTGTCGTCGGCGCTGGCCGGCGCCGTCCACGCCGCGGCGCGGATCCACGCGGGCGATGACGCCTACCGGTCGGAGATCGAGGGGTGGAGTGGGTCGTCCCGTGAGGTCGACGGTGTGCCCGCCAGGAACGTACCGCGGTCCTCCGCCTCCGACGGGGCGATCGCCTCGCGGCGATTCGCGGCGGCCTCGCTGGCCGACACC
>NZ_JAALDV010000030.1:0-18676 GCF_014145045.1 Dietzia sp. DQ12-76 | reverse complement strand
GACGTCGCGTCGGTGGCGGTCTCGTCGGCGGCGGTCTCGTCGGCGGCGGTCTTCTTGGTGGCCCGCCCCGCGGCGTCACCGTCGACTGTCGGGTCCGTCGCCGCGTCGCCCGCAGCGGACGTGCGAGTCTTCCTCGCCGGAGACTTCTCGGCCGGCGCCTTCTTCTCGGCCGACTTTCTGGCCGGCGCCTTCTTCTCGGAGGACTTTCTTGCCGGCGCCTTTCCGGCGCCCGCCTTCTTCGCGGGGGCTGTATCGGCCGGGACCGTCTCAGCGGAGGCGCCCTGGTCGGCGGGAGCCTCCGCGAGTGCCGCCCCGTCGCCGTCCTCACGGCCGGCGAACCAGGTGAGCAACACCTCGCGGGTCACGCCGGACTGGGCGCTCCTGATCTCCACGCCGATCCCGGCCATCGCGGCCAGGAACTCCTTGCTGGTCATACCCACGGCCTTGGCCGCGGCGTGCGCGCGCATCTTCTCCGGGAGCGCGTTGAGATCGTCGATGGTCAGGGTCGAATCCGACACGTGTCTCCTCTGGCCGGACTCCGGGCGCGATCACGTCACCGGAACAACTCCGGTGACCCACGCCGCCGCACGGGGTCGGCATTTCTCTCTGGGCCCCACACAGGTGGGGCTGTGTCTTGTGGTCCGCGATTCCGGTGTGATCCGGCCCGCGGATGGCGGGCGCCCGATCCGGGGCGAACTGGTGGTCCGCTCGCCAAGAATATGGGCTCCGGCCATTGTCCCACACCCGCCGGCGATCCGTTGCCGCGCGGGAGCGGTGGGAAGACAGATGCGCCCGCCGGACACGGGGCCGACGGGCGCATTCAGCGCGGGCGCTGGTGGGGAACCCGGATCAGAGGTCGGGGAACCACAGTCCGATCTCGCGGGCCGCGGACTCCTCGGAATCGGATCCGTGGACGAGGTTGAACTGGGTCTCCAACCCGAAGTCGCCGCGGATGGACCCGGGCGCGGCCTTGTCCACCGGGTCGGTCCCGCCGGCGAGCTGGCGCCAGGCGGCGATCGCGCGGGGGCCCTCGACGACACCGGCCACGACCGGACCGGAGGTGATGAACTCGAGCAGATCGCCGTAGAACGGACGCTCGGAGTGCTCGGCGTAGTGCTCGGCCGCGGTCTCCTGGGGCACGTGGCGCATGTCCATGGCCACGAGCCTGAGGCCCTTGGCCTCGATTCGCGCGAGGATGGTCCCGGTCAGGCCTCGCTGGACGCCGTCGGGCTTGATGAGGAAGAAGGTTCTCTCGGTCACGGCCGCAATGCTACAAGTACCCGGATCCCGTCAGTCGTGTTGGCTGGGGAGGTAACCGGCAGCCATCCTCCGGGACAGGTCCCGCCGAAGATAGAGGATGTACGCCCACACCGCCGCGAACATCAGACCGCATACCCCCATCGACCAGTGGACGGCCCACCCGGCCACCGCCAGTCCGGCGAGAGTGAGGTTCATCGGGATCGCCCAGGGCCGCCGCTGCAGACCACTGGCCACGACCATCGCCACCGCCAGGAGGCTGACGAACCACACCTTCCAGGGTTGGAAGTGCTCTCCGTCGTCAACCCGGGCGATCACCGTGAGCACCAGTCCGATCACGATGGCCTCGAGGATCAGTGTCCCGGCCATGATCCCCCGCAGGCCCTTCCACGGATCCACCGAGGGTTCGTGGGCCGTGGCCCCCGGATCGACGGAACCGGTGTCGGTCACTGTGCGTCCTTTCCGAACAAGCTGCGGGCGGCCCCCGCGGTCAACACCGACCCCGTGACGAGCACGCCGACTCCGGAGACGTCGTCGTCGGCGGTCGGGTCGGGAACCCCCACCAGGTCCAGCGCGGCGCTGATCGCCTCGGGCAGGGTGTCCACCACGTGGACCCGCTGGGCGGTGAACCGGTCCTCGGCGATGCGCGCGAGGTCCTCGAGCGCCATCGCCCGCGGCGATCCGGTCCTCGTGACGACGACCTCGTCGACCACCGGCTCGATGGCCGCGAGGAAGGCGTCGGCGTCCTTGCCGTCGAGCATCGCGACCACGGCGACGAGACGTCGGAAGTCGAACTCGGAGGTGACCGCCTCGGCGAGTGCGCCCCCGCCGTGTCCGTTATGCGCGGCGTCCACCAGCACCGTCGGGCTCGAGCTGAGGCGCTCGAGCCGGCCAGGGTTGTCCACGGCGGCGAATCCGGCGCGGATGAGCTCGGGGTCAAGCGACCTGTCCGGGCCCGCTCCGAAGAACGCCTCGACGGCGGCCAGCGCGGTGGCGGCGTTCTCGGCCTGGTGCTCGCCGAACAGCGGGAGGAACACCTCCGGGTACTCGCCCCCGAGACCGCGCAGGGTGAGCTGCTGTCCGCCCACCGCCAGGCGACGCTCGACCACGTCGAACTCCGAGCCGAGACGCGCCACCACCGCGCCCACCTCGACCGCCCGACGCAGCAGCACCTCCATCGCCTCGGGCTCCTGCCGGCCGATCACCGCCACCGGGTCCCTCGGGAGCAGATCGTCCCCGGCCACGGGCTGGATGATCCCCGCCTTCTCCCCCGCGATGGTCGCCAGGTCGTCGCCGAGGTAGTCGGTGTGGTCCAGGCCGATCGGGGTGACGACGGCGACGGCCGGCCGCACCACGTTGGTGGCGTCCCAGGTCCCGCCCATGCCGGTCTCCACCACGGCCACGTCGACCGGGGCGTCGGCGAAGGCCGCGAAGGCCATCGCGGTGAGCACCTCGAAGTAGCTCATCCGGGGACCGCCGCCGGACTCGGACCGCTGGTCCACCAGTTCCAGATACGGCTGCAGCTCGCGGTAGGTGTCCACGAACAGACGCGCCGGGACGGGCTCGCCGTCCAGGGCGATGCGCTCGGTGACGGTCTGGAGGTGCGGGCTGGTGTTGCGCCCGGTGCGCTGGTGCAGTGCCCGCAGGAGGGCGTCGATCATCCGGGTGACCGAGGTCTTGCCGTTGGTCCCCGCCACGTGGACGACCGGATAGGCGTGCTGCGGATCCCCGAGGACACCGGTGAGCTCCGCGATCCGGTCCAGGCTCGGTTCGAGGCGGGTCTCCGGCCACCGGGTGGCCAGTTCCTCCTCGACCGCCGCGAGCTCGGCGGTGTCGGCCTGCCACTCGGGGCTGCCGACCTCCGGGATCGGGCGCGGCTCCTGGCGGTCCTCGCCGTCCTCGTCACCGGGCAGCGGTCCGCCGAGGGAGACCCCGGAGACCAGGCCCTCCTCGCCGAGCAACTCGGCGACGTCCTCCTCGGTGGGGGTGTCCCAGCCCTCGTCCGGGTCGTGGGGCTCGAGCCACCGATGATCCGCCATCAGGCGGTGCTCCCGGCCGGGAGGCCCTCGAGTCGGGCGGAGATCCGGCTGACCTCGTTTTCGGCGAGATCCCGGCGCGCGCGGATCTTGTCCACCACGTGGTCGGGAGCCTTGCCGAGGAACGCCTCGTTGCCCAGCTTGGCGCCGGTGGTCTCCAGCTCCTTGCGCGCGGCCGCGAGGTCCTTCTCCAGGCGTCGACGCTCGGCGGCCAGGTCGATGGTGCCGGAAGTGTCGATCTCGACCCCCACAGTGGACAGCCCCAGCCGGACCTCCAACGAGGCGGTGGCGGTGAAGTCGTCCCCGGCCGGGGTGATCCGCGCGAGCGAGGCCACCTGGTCGAGCAGGTCGGCGGGCAGATCCGCCCGGTCGACCCCGGTGACGCGCGCGGGCACCCGCTGGCCGGGCTTGAGTCCCTGGTCGGAGCGGAAGCGGCGGATCTCGGTGACGAGGGTCTGGGCGTCGGCCACCCGGCGCACGGACTCCGTGGCCCCCTCTGCCGGGGCCACGTCGGAGGGCCAGTCCGCGACCACCACCGAGTCGCGTCCGGTCAGGGCCGTCCACAGCACCTCGGTGACGAACGGGATGACGGGATGCAGCATCCGCAGCACCACGTCGAGAACGTGTCCCAGCACGAGCCGCGTGTGATCGGCCCGCTCGGACCCGCGCGCCTCGTCGTCGCTGCCGAACTGGACCTTGGCCAGCTCCAGGTACCAGTCGCACAGCTCGTCCCATGCGAAGTGGTACAGGGCCTCGCAGGCCTTGGAGAACTCGTAGCGGTCCAGCGCGTCGTCGACGGAGACCCGCACCTCGCCGAGGCGCTGGAGGATCCAGCGATCAGCGTCGGTGAGCGCGACCTCCGCCGGGAGCTCGCCCACCCTCGCGCCGTTCATCAGCGCGAACCGCGTGGCGTTGAAGAGCTTGGTGGCGAAGTTGCGCGAGGCCTGGGCGGAGTCGTCGCCCACGGACAGGTCGCCACCCGGGTTCGCACCCCGGGCCAGGGTGAAGCGCAGGGCGTCGGCGCCGAAACGGTCGACCCAGTCGAGCGGGTCGATGCCGTTGCCCTTGGACTTGGACATCTTCTGGCCGTGCTCGTCGCGGACGAGCCCGTGGAGGAACACGTCGGTGAACGGAACCGTGCCCGGGGCGGCCCTGTCGCCGGTCAGGGTGCGACCCACGAAGGTGCCGAACATCATCATCCGGGCCACCCAGAAGAACAGGATGTCGTACCCGGTCACCAGCACGGACGTGGGGTAGAACCGCTCGAGGTCCGCGGTCCGGTCGGGCCAGCCCATGGTCGAGAACGGCCACAGTCCGGAGGAGAACCACGTGTCGAGCACGTCCGTGTCCTGCGTGTAGCCGGCTGGCGGCTCCTCGCCCACGCCCACGCAGACCACCTCGCCGCCCGGCCCGTACCAGATGGGGATGCGGTGGCCCCACCACAGCTGGCGGGAGATGCACCAGTCGTGCATGTCGTCGACCCAGTCGAACCAGCGCGGTTCCTGACTCTTCGGGTGGATCACCGTGTCACCGTCTCGCACGGCGTCTCCCGCCATCCGGGCCAGTTCCTCGACCCTGACCCACCACTGCAGGGACAGCCGGGGCTCGATCGGCTCACCGGATCGCTCCGAGTGTCCGACGGAGTGCAGGTACGGGCGCACCTCCTTGACGATCCGGCCCTCGGCGGCGAGGTCCTCGCGGATCACCCTGCGCGCCTCGAACCGGTCCATCCCGTCGTAGCGGGTCCCCGTGTCGGCGATGCGGCCGGCCGCGTCCATGATCGTGGGCATCGCCAGCCCGTGGCGCTGGCCGATCGCGAAGTCGTTGGGGTCGTGCGCGGGCGTGACCTTGACGGCCCCCGTCCCGAACTCGGGATCGACGTGGTCGTCCGCCACGACGCGCAGGGTCCACCCGTCGCGGAACGGGTGCTCGATCTCGGTGCCCACGAGGTGGGCGTACCGCGGGTCCTCCGGGTGCACGGCGATCGCCGTGTCGCCCAGCATCGTCTCGAGCCGGGTCGTGGCCACCACGAGGTGCGGCTGCGAGTCGTCCATCGAGCCGTAGCGGAAGCTCACCAGCTCGCCCTCGACATCCGCGTACTTGACCTCGATGTCCGAGATCGCGGTCTGGAGTGTGGGCGACCAGTTGACCAGCCGCTCGGCGCGGTAGATGAGCCCCCGGTCGTAGAGCTCTTTGAAGATGGTCTGCACCGCGCGGGACAGTCCCTCGTCCAGGGTGAACCGCTCACGCGACCAGTCGACGCCGTCGCCGAGCCGCCGCATCTGCTCGCCGATGGTCCCGCCGGACTCACGCTTCCACTCCCAGACTCGTCCGATGAACGCCTCTCGCCCGATCTCGTGGCGGTCGATCCCCTCGGCGCGGAGCTTGCGGTCCACGAGGGTCTGGGTGGCGATCCCGGCGTGGTCCATGCCCGGAAGCCACAGCACCTCGAAGCCCTGCATGCGCTTGCGGCGCGTGAGCACGTCCATGAGCGTGTGGTCGAGTGCGTGCCCCATGTGCAGGTTTCCGGTGACGTTGGGCGGCGGGAGAACCACCGAGTACGCGGGTTTGTCGCTGGAGGGGTCGGCCTCGAAATAACCGGCCTCGACCCAACGCTGATACAGCTCGGACTCGACCTCGCCGGGGTTCCAGGAGGCGGGGAGCAGATCCGCGCGGTTGTTCTCGGGGCCGGGAGTCGCTGCTGTCGTCACCCGACCATCGTAGGCCGTCCGCACCGGGGTCCCGCACACGCGGGCCGGACCCCGCCCCCCGGGGTCAGTCCGTCAGGTTGAGGGCGTGCACGGCGTCGCGCTCGGAGACCAGTTCGGCCACCGAGGCGTCGATGCGCGCGCGTTGGAAATCGTCGATCTCGAGACCCTCGACCACCTTCCATTCCCCGCCACGGCTGCGGCACGGCAACCCGGTGACCACACCCGGGACCGTGCCGTAGTGCCCCTCGGAGGGCAGCGCCACCGTGGTCCAGCTCTCCCCCGGGGTGCCGTGCACCCAGTCGTGCATCTGATCGACGGCGGCACCCGCGGCCGAGGCGGCCGACGACGAACCCCGCACGGCGATGATCTCGGAACCCCGGTTCGCGACCCGCGGGATGAAGGTGTCGGTCAACCACTCGCGCTCGAGTCCCGCGGTCACGGGTTCACCCGCGCGGGTGAGATAGGAGACGTCCGGGAACTGGGTGGCCGAGTGGTTGCCCCACACCACGACCCCGTCGAGTTCGGCGACGGGGGCGCCCAGGCGGGCGGCGAGCTGACTCAGCGCCCGGTTGTGGTCCAGCCGCATGAGGGCGGTGAAGCGGCCGGCCGGGACGTCCGGGGCGTGCCGGTGAGCGATGTAGGCGTTGGTGTTGGCGGGGTTGCCCACCACCACCACGCGGATGTCGTCGGCGGCCCCGTCGTTGATCGAGCGGCCCTGGTCGCGGAAGATGGCACCGTTGGCGGTCAGCAGGTCTGACCGCTCCATGCCCTTGCCGCGAGGCATCGCTCCGACGAGGAAGGCGGCATTGGCGCCGTCGAAGGCGACGTCCGCGTCGTCGGTGATCTCGATCGAATCGACCAACGGAAGAGCGCAGTCCTCGATCTCCATCGCCACCCCCTCGGCTGCGGCGACCGCGGTCGGGACGTCCAACAACCGCAGCCTGACCGGGGTGTCGGGGCCGAAGACCAGACCGGACGCCACTCGGAAGAGCAGGGAGTAGGCGATCTTTCCGGCGGCACCGGTGACGGTGACGGTGACCGGGGCGGAGGAGCTCATACGCAGGGACCTTCCTCTGGCGACGACGGGGTCGGTCCCCACAGTAGTGAGGAATGTGCCCCCTGTTGACCGCCCGAGCCGTCGTACACCCGATGTTCGCCCCGGGGCCCGCCAGTGGTATGCGATCGGCGGTGTGCAATCGGCGGGGTGTGGTCGATGGCTGAAGCCGACCGGGGGTCGGCCTCGCCCGCCTTTGTGTGACGCGGCAGCTCCCACCCGTCGTACGGTGGACCGTGCGTCCCACACGCCACGCGGGCCCGACCGGTCCCCCGACCCCCAGGAAAGGACACACCCCATGCCCGCCACCCTGTCTTGTCAGGTCAGCGGCCCGCGGCCGGAGAACGCCCCGGCCGTCGTCCTCCTCGGGTCCCTCGGTTCGGACCGGTCGATGTGGGACGCCCAGGTGCGCGACCTGGCCCGGGACCACACCGTGATCGCTGTCGACCACCGTGGCCACGGCGGCTCAGACGTGATCCCGGGGCCGTGCACGATCGCCGACCTCGCCGGCGACGTCCTGGCTCTGCTCGACACCCTCGGCGTGGACCGCTTCCACGTGGTCGGACTCTCCCTGGGAGGAGCCCTGGCCCAGTGGCTCGCTGTCCACGAGCCCACCAGGGTCGGGTCCGCGGCCCTGCTGTGCACGGCCGCGAGGTTCGGTGAGCCCTCGGCATGGGTCGAGCGGGCTGCCGCCGTCCGCGACGGCGGAACCGGTGCCGTCGCCGACGCGGTGGTGGCGAGGTGGATTACCCCCAGTCGCGCCCGACAGGACCCCGCACTGGTGGATTCTGTCCGCGAGATGATCCTGGCGACCAGCGCCGAGGGGTACGGCGCGGCCTGTGACGCGCTGTCGGGCTGGGACGGGCGCGCCGACCTCGGCCGGATCACCTGCCCCACCCTGGTGATCGCCGGGGACGAGGACCCCTCCACACCGCCCGACGTGGTCCGCGAACTCGCCGCCGGGATCCCGGGCGCCGAGTTCCTGACCCTGTCCCCCGCCGCCCACGTTCCCACCGTGGAGATTCCCGACCGCGTGACCGCGGTCCTCCGCTCGCACCTGTCCACGCACGCCACCGCGTGACGGCGGAGGACGGAGAGCTCTCGGCACCGCCGGCCACCATGAGGAGAACCCATGCGCGACATCGTCATCTGCCACCCGCTCCGCACCCCGGTCGGACGTTTCGGCGGGGTCTTCCGTGAGCTGGACGCGAACGCCCTGGCGACCTCGCTGCTCACGACGCTCGTCGAGCGCACCGGCCTGACCGGGGCCGACGTCGACGACGTGATCCTGGGCCAGGGTTCACCGGGCGGCGAGGGCCCCGCCATAGGTCGGATCGCGGCCCTCGACTCCCCGCTCGGCGTCGAGGTGCCCGGGATGCAGCTGGACCGGCGCTGCGGCTCGGGCCTGCAGGCGGTGATCACCGGCGCCCTGCAGGTGGCCTCAGGCGGGGCGGACCTCGTCATCACCGGCGGAGTCGAATCGATGAGCCAGGTGGAGTTCTACGCCACGCCCTCGCCCCGCTGGGGCATCTCCGGCGATGGAGTCTCCCTGGTCGATCGCCTCGGTCGCGCCCGCACCACGGTCGGTGGCCGCTCCCACATCGTCGACGGGGGGATGATCGAGACCGCCGAGAACCTCCGCCGCGAGTACGGCATCAGCCGGGAGGAACAGGACCGGCTGGCCGTGCAGTCCCATCAGCGCGCGGTCGCCGCCCAGATGTCGGGGGTGTTCGCCGAGGAGATCGTTCCCGTCACCGTCCCGCAGCGCAGGGGCGCCGACCTCGTCGTCGACACCGACGAGCACCCCCGCGCCGACACCTCGGTCGAGGCCCTCTCGGGCCTCCGGGCGATCATGAGCCGGACCGACCCCGAGGCCACCGTCACCGCCGGCAACGCCTCAGGACAGAACGACGGCGCCGCGATGTGCATCGTCACCACAGCCGACAGGGCGTCCGCCCTCGGGCTCACCCCGCTCGTCCGTCTCGCCTCGTGGGCCGTTGCGGGTGTGGCGCCGGAGACCATGGGCATCGGCCCCGTTCCCGCCACCGCCAAGGCCCTCCACGCGCTCGGACTCACCCTGACTGACATCGACGTGATCGAGCTCAACGAGGCCTTCGCCGCCCAGGCGCTGTCCGTCATGCGGGAGTGGGACATCGATCCCGCCTCGGAGCACCTCAACCCCCACGGCTCAGGGATCTCGCTCGGCCACCCCGTCGGAGCGACCGGCGCCCGGATGCTCACCACACTCTCCCGCGAGATGGTGCGACGCGATGCCCAGTGGGGGCTGGAGACGATGTGCATCGGCGGCGGTCAGGGGCTGGCCGCCGTCTTCGAACGCGTCTGAGCCTGACCCGACCCGGTGCAGCCTAGGCCGACTTCTCCCGGGGCTCGGACTCGGAGAAGGGGACGATCGTCGGCAGCACGTTGTGCCGCACCGTCTCGCCGGTGACCACCACGCGCGCCACGTCATCCCGTCCGGGGATGTCGTACATGACCGGGAGGAGAACCTCCTCCATGATGGCACGCAGCCCGCGGGCGCCGGTGCCCCGCAGGATCGCCTGGTCGGCCACGGCCTCGAGGGCGTCCTGGGTGAACTCCAGCTCGACGCCGTCCATCTCGAACAGCCGGGCGTACTGCTTGACGAGCGCGTTCTTGGGCTCGCTGAGGATGTTGACCAGCGCCTCGCGGTCCAGGCTCGTCACGGTCGCCACGACCGGGAGGCGACCGATGAACTCGGGAATCAGCCCGTACTTCACCAGGTCCTCCGGCATGACCTCGCTGAAGTTCTCCGTCGTGTCGAGGCTCGTCTTGCTGGCGACCTCGGCCCCGAAGCCCATCCCTTTGCGGCCCACGCGGTCACCGACGATCTTCTCCAGACCCTGGAATGCCCCGGCGACGATGAACAACACGTTGGACGTGTCGATCTGGATGAACTCCTGATGCGGGTGCTTGCGACCACCCTGCGGCGGCACTGACGCCTGCGTGCCCTCGAGGATCTTCAGCAGCGCCTGCTGGACACCCTCGCCGGACACGTCGCGGGTGATCGACGGATTCTCGGCCTTGCGGGCGATCTTGTCGACCTCGTCGATGTAGATGATGCCCATCTCGGCGCGCTTGGTGTCGTAGTCCGCGGCCTGGATGAGTTTGAGGAGGATGTTCTCCACGTCCTCGCCGACGTATCCCGCCTCGGTCAGCGCGGTGGCGTCGGCGATCGCGAACGGGACGTTGAGCATCTTGGCCAGCGTCTGGGCGAGATACGTCTTGCCACACCCGGTCGGCCCCAGCATGAGAATGTTGGACTTGGCCAGTTCCACCGCGTCACCGCGGCCGAGCGAGGCCCCCACGCGGATGCGCTTGTAGTGGTTGTAGACGGCCACCGCGAGGTTGCGCTTGGCCGCGTCCTGCCCCACCACGTACTCGTCGAGGAAGGCGTGGATCTCCGCCGGCTTGGGCAGCTCGTCGAGCGCTGATTCCTGCGAGTCCTCGACCTCGGACTCGATGATCTCGTTGCACAGCTCGATGCACTCGTCGCAGATGTAGACCCCCGGACCGGCGATCAGCTTCTTGACCTGCTTCTGGCTCTTTCCACAGAAAGAACACTTCAACAGGTCGCCGCTCTCGCCCACACGTGCCATGAGTTCTACGTCCTCGCATTCCAGGGGTCCGGATTCACACCCCGTAGTCGACGGTACGCGGGAGGGACGACAATTCCGACCCCTCGCGCGATGAGGTTCATTGGACCTGACGGCGCACCGCAACCCTCCACGGCGCGCCGCCCGGGCGTCAGTTGGTCGACGACAGTTTGCGGTAGTCGAACACGGTGTCGATGATCCCGTAGTCCTTTGCCTCGGCGGCCGTGAGGATCTTGTCCCGGTCGGTGTCCTTTCGGATCTGGTCCGCATCGCGACCGGTGTGCCGCGCCAGGGTGGTCTCCATGAGACGACGCATGCGCTCGATCTCCGCGGCCTGGATCTCCAGGTCCGAGACCTGCCCCTGGATCCCGCCGGTGGCGGGCTGGTGGATGAGGATGCGGGCGTTGGGCAACGCGGCCCGCTTGCCCTTGGTGCCCGCCGCGAGCAGGACCGCGGCGGCCGAAGCCGCCTGCCCCAGGCACACCGTCACGATGTCGGGACGCACGTACTGCATCGTGTCGTAGATCGCCATGAGCGAGGTGAAGGAGCCGCCCGGCGAGTTGATGTACATCGTGATGTCGCGGTCCGGATCCTGGCCCTCGAGGACGAGGAGCTGGGCCATGATGTCGTTCGCCGAGGCGTCGTCGACCTGGGTGCCCAGGAAGATGATCCGCTCTTCGAAGAGCTTGTTGTACGGGTTGGACTCCTTGACGCCGTAGCTCGAGTGCTCGACGAAGGACGGGAGGATGTAGCGCGAGGTCGGCAGTGAGGTCATCGGTGACTCCGTGGTGGTGTGCGGGGCGGGCTGGGCTGCGGGAGCGCTCCCGTGGGCGACGGGGTCGATGATCACGACGGCGAGGTCCCTCCGGTCTGGGAGGCACGGGCGATCACGTGATCGACGAACCCGTACTCCTTGGCCTCCTCCGCGCTGAACCACCGGTCGCGGTCCGAGTCCTCGGTGACCTGCTCGAAGGACTGGCCGGTGTGGAAGGCGATGAGCTCGGCCATCTCGCGCTTGGTGGCGGCGAACTGCTCGGCCTGGATCGCGATGTCGGCGGCCGAGCCGCCGACTCCGGCGGAGGGCTGGTGCATCATGATCTTGGCGTGCGGCAGCGCGTACCGCTTGCCCTTGGTGCCGGCGGTGAGCAGGAACTGCCCCATCGAGGCGGCCAGACCCATGCCGTAGGTCGCCACGTCACACTCGACGAACTGCATCGTGTCGTAGATCGCCATCCCGGCCGTGACCGAACCACCGGGCGAGTTGATGTACATGGCGATGTCGCGGGTGGGATCCTCCGCCGCGAGCAGCAGGATCTGCGCGCAGAGGCGGTTGGAGATGTCGTCGTCCACCTGGGAACCCAGGAAGATGATCCGCTCCTGCAGGAGACGCTCGTACACCGAGTCGCCGAGGGTCAGCCCATGGGATCCGGGCGAGCTGAGGGCGGGCTGCGTCGAACCGGGCTGTGCCGCTGAACCGTTCTGGGCCACGGGGTACCTACCTTCGCTGATCGTCTCACCGCTCCCGCGGTGCCCGACCGACCGGCGGCCGGGTATCCGTTACGTCAAACAGTAACCAACGCCCACGGCCGAACCGTCCCGACGGGGCGGGTGTTCGCTCTCAGCGTCGGCGTCGGCGTCGGCGTCCGCGGCCGCCACCGCGGGTACCGGGTGCACTGCCACCGCGAACGACGGAGCCGGGGACCACCGTGAGGTGGCCCCCGGCTCCGGGGGTGGTGCAGGTGAGGACCGTCAGGCGTCGTCGCCCTTGCCGTCGGTGTCCGCGGCGTCGGTGGACTCGGCGGAGTCGGCGGAGTCGGCGGAGTCCTCCTCGCGAGACCCGAAGAACTCGGTCGTGTCGACCGTGTTGCCCTCGGTGTCCGTGACGTTGGCCTGGACGATGACGTCCGCCAGCGCCTTGGAACGGCGCACGTCGGAGAACAGCGAGCCGAGCTGGCCGGCCTGCTGGATCTGCTGCACGAACTGGTTCGGGTCCATGCCATAGCGCTGGGCCTGGAACATGATGTGCTGCGTGAGCTCCTCCTGCGAGACCTCGGTCGAGGCCTCCTCGGCCACGGCGTCGAGCAGGAGTTGGCTGCGGATGGCGCGCGCGGCGCCCTCGCGGGTCTCCGCCTCGAAGGTCTCGCGGTCCGTGCCCTCGGCGGCCAGCGCCTGGTCGAGGATCGCCGGGTCCCCACCGAACTGGTCGATGAGCTGGTGCATCTGCGCGTGCGCCTCGGACTCGACCAGGGACTCGGGAGTCGGGATGTCGGTGGCCTCGATCAAGGCGTCCAGGACCTTGTCGCGGATCTCGCCCGCGAGGCCGGCCCTGGTCTGCTGCGCCACCTTCTCCGTGAGGTCGGCCTTGAGCTCGTCGAGGGTGTCGAACTCGCTGGCCATCTGGGCGAACTCGTCGTCGGCGTCGGGCAGCTCGCGCTCCTTGACGGACTGGACGGTCACGGTGATGACCGCCTCCTTGCCCGCGTGCTCGCCCGCGACGAGGGACGAGGTGAACTCCTTGGACTCGCCGGCCTTGAGGCCCTCGGCCGCGTCGTCGAGTCCTTCGATGAGCGTGCCGGAGCCGAGCTCGTAGGACAGACCCTCGGTCGAGGCGTCCTCGACCGGCTCACCGTCGACGGTGGCGGCGAGGTCCACCGAGAGGAAGTCACCCTTCTCGGCACCACGCTCGACGCCCTTGAGGGTGCCGAAGCGGGCGCGGAGGTTGTCGAGCTCCGTCTCCACCGCCGCGTCGTCGGCGGCCGGGGCCTCGACGGTGACCGCCAGCTCCGAGTAGGCGGGCAGGGTGATCTCCGGGCGCACGTCCACCTCGGCGGTGAACTCCACGACGTCGCCGTCCTCGAGCTTCGTCACCTCGATCTCCGGCTGGGCCAGGACCTTGAGGTCGTGTTCGTCGACGGCCTGGCCGTAGCGGGTCGGGATCATGTCGTTGATGACCTGCTCCAGCACCGCCGGGCGGCCGATCCGCGCCTCGAGGAGCTTGGCGGGGGCCTTACCCGGTCGGAAGCCGGCGATGTTGACCTGGCCGGCGAGCGACTTGTAAGCCTTGGCGAAGTCCGGCTCGAGCTCCGCGAACGGCACCTCCACCGTGACCTTGACCCGGGTCGGGTTCAGCTGCTCGACAGTGCTCTTCACGGTGATGATCTCCTAGGAAAGTCGTGTGGGATTCGTATTTCGGGCTCCGCTGGTCGGGATGACAGGATTCGAACCTGCGACCCTCCGCTCCCAAAGCGGATGCGCTACCAAGCTGCGCCACATCCCGGTGAGTCGCGCGACCGACCGCCCGCGCCGCACGCGGAGAACCTGCCGGGCCGCCAAACCAACTCGGCCAGTGTACGACAGTGCCGCATCACGGCAGATTCCGCGTTGGCGGGCCGGGAGTTGGGGGTACCGCACCGGTCCGGTAGTGTGATCACCGCGCGAGCGAGCCCCGGGGGAAACTCCAGGTCAGCCGCCGACGCGGGCGTAGCTTAATGGTAAAGCCCCTGCCTTCCAAGCAGGCTACGCGGGTTCGATTCCCGTCGCCCGCTCCACACGACGACTCGCGACGCCCTCCCGGCGCTCCCGAGGATGGCGTCTCGCGGTAGCGCCTGTTCGATCAGATCCCAGCCGCTCCTCGTAATGGCGTCTCGCGGTAGCACCTGTTCGATCAGATCCCAGCCGCCCCTCGGCATGGCGTCTCGCAGGCACTTCGGTACCCGCGAGACGCCGTCGCGACGTGCGGCTGCGAAATGGTCGCCCGCTAACCGGCTGACCCGCCCGCCCGCGGCTGCGACTCGGCGACGGGTTCAGCGCGGCCGTCCCGGCTGGCAGGTCGGACACCAGAATGCTGGCAGGTCGGACACCAGAAGAGGGTCCGCGCCTCCAACGTCTGCAGGGCGATCTCGTCGCGGCACACCCGGCACTGCCAGCCGTCCCGTTGATAGACGTAGTTGCGCGGTCGGTCGGCACCACGTCGGGGCACGTCCCCGTGGTCGTGCTCCGGGCGGATCGTGTGGATGGCGCCGGTCTCCACCCCCACCTCCATCAACTGCGCCAGGTCGCCCCAGATCGCGCGGAACTCGCCCTCCGTTAGCCGCGAGCCGGCGCGGAACGGGTCGATACCGTGCCGGAACAGCACCTCGGCGCGGTAGACGTTCCCGACTCCGGCCAGGACCTTCTGGTCCATGAGCAGCGCACCTATCGGCCGCGCACTGCGGGAGATGCGCATCCAGGCCGACTCGGGATCGGCGTCGGGATCCAACGGATCGGGGCCCAGACGGCCTCGGACCTCGGCCACGCCCGCCTCGTCGATGACCTCGCACCTTGTGGGCCCGCGGAGGTCCACGCAGTGCACCGGCCCGTCCTCTGCTTGCGACCCCGCGCCGACCGCCTCGTCGCGGACCGAGCCGACCCGCATCCGCACCTGACCGACCGGTGCCGGGGGCTGTTCCCCCTGCGGCACCAGGTGCGTGTCGAAGAACCCGTAGAGCCCGAGGTGGATGTGGACGGCGACGCCGCCCTCGTAGTGGTGGAAGAGGTGCTTGCCGACGGCCGTGGCGCGGTCGAAGTAGCGCCCGTCGACGACGACGTGGTCGGCGAACCGCCCCTGTGGGCTCGAGACGCGGACCGGCCCGCCTGCGAAGTACTCGGTGTGCAGGCGGGCCAGCCGGTGGAGTGTGTGCCCCTCAGGCACTGGAACTCAGGCGCCGGGGACCGGCGGGGCCTCGTGGGTGCGCTCGTACTCGGCGAGGATGTCGATGCGCCTCTGGTGACGCTCGGCCTCCGACCAGCTCTGGTCGAGGAACGCGTCGACGATCGCCAGCGCCTCCTCCTGAGAGTGCATCCGCCCGCCGATACCGATCAACTGCGCGTTGTTGTGCTCGCGGGCCAGGCGGGCGGTCTCGACGCTCCACGCCAGTGCGCAGCGGGCGCCGGGGACCTTGTTGGCCGCGATCTGCTCGCCGTTGCCGGATCCGCCCAGCACGATCCCGAGGCTGCCCGGGTCCGCGACGACCTTGCGAGCCGCGTCGATGCAGAAGGCCGGGTAGTCGTCCTCGGCGTCGTAGGTGTGGGCACCGCAGTCGACCACCTCGTGGCCGGAGGCCGTCAGGTGCTCGGCGATGACGTTCTTGGTCTCGAAGCCGGCGTGGTCCGCTCCCAGGTAGATGCGCATGGCGGCGATTCTGCCACGCTCGGCACCCGCCGCACCCCCGGGCCTTCAGTCGAACCGTGGGGACTCGGTGCGGCTGCGCTTGAGCTCGAAGAAGTAGGGATATCCGGCGAGCAGGGCCGCGCCGTCGAACACCTTGCCCGCCTCCTCGCCGCGCGGGATGCGTGTGAGCACGGGTCCGAAGAAGGCCACGCCGTCCACGTGAACGACCGGGGTGCCGACCTCGTCGCCCACCGGGTCCATGCCGCGGTGGTGCGAGGCGCGCAGCTCGTCGTCGTACTCATCGGTCGCCGCCGCGGCGGCGAGGCCCGCGTCCAGTCCGGCGGCCTCGAGCGCCTCGGTGATCACGGTGGGGTCGTCGATCCCCCGGCCCTGATCGTGGATGCGGGTGCCGAGCTCGGTGTACAACCGGCCCAGGACCTCCTGACCGTGACGCTGCGCGGCGGCGATCGCCACGCGGACCGGGCCCCAGCCGAGCCGCATGTGCTCGAGGTATTCCTCCGGCAGGTCGCGGCCGTCGTTGAGGACGGACAGGCTCATCACGTTCCACGTCAGATCGATGTCGCGGACCTTCTGCACCTCGAGGATCCAGCGGCTGGTGACCCACGCGAAGGGGCACAGGGGGTCGAACCAGAAGTCGACGGAACGGCGGGCGGTGGAATCGGAGGATGTCATGGCCCCATCCTCCTCGTCAGGGTCGCCGACTGCCACCCCGCCCCGGGTGGTAGGACTGGGGCCACCACTCACGCCCAGGAACCGAGGACCTCCCGATGCGCTCGCTCAATCTCACCCGTTCCGACGCCGCCGCCAGGGCGGAGCTGATCGACGTGGATACCTACGAGGTGGACCTGGACCTCACCGACGGCTCCGGCGGGCCGGGAAGCGGGATGTTCCGGTCCCGCACGGTCGTCCGGTTCACCCGTTCTCGGCCCGGGGCGGAGACGTTCATCGACCTGAGGTCGGCGCGGATCCGGTCGGTGACGTTGAACGGGCTGACCCTCGAGAACGGGGAGTACGACGACGAGGTGGGGCTGACGCTGCCCGATCTGCAGGAGACCAACGAGCTCATCGTGGACGCCGATCTGGCGTACACCTCCACCGGCGAGGGCCTGCACCGCATGGTCGATCCCGTGGACGGGGAGGTCTATCTCTACACGCAGTTCCAGACCGCCGACGCCAAACGGGTGTTCGCCTGCTTCGACCAACCCGACCTCAAGGCGCGCTACACGCTGACCGTCACGGCCCCCGCCTCCTGGGTCGTGGTGTCCAACACCCCGGCCACCGAGTCCCCTGGCGGGTCGGGAGCGGTCGTTCACCGATTCGAGCAGACGGAGGTCCTCTCGACCTACCTGGTGGCCCTGATCGCCGGCCCGTACCACGTGGCGGAGGACTCCTACACCGACGAGCACGGGACCATTCCTCTACGCCTGCTGTGCCGGGGGTCGCTCGCCGAGCACCTCGACGCCGACCGGCTGTTCGCCGAGACCAAGGAGGGTTTCGGTTTCTACCACCGCGAGTTCGGCATGCCGTACGCCTTCGGCAAGTACGACCAGATCTTCGTACCCGAGTTCAACGCGGGTGCCATGGAGAACGCCGGTGCGGTGACGTTCCTCGAGGACTACGTCTTCCGCTCCCGCGTCACCGGATACCGCTACGAACGCCGCAACGAGACGATCCTGCACGAGATGGCCCACATGTGGTTCGGCGACCTGGTGACCATGCGGTGGTGGGACGACCTGTGGCTCAACGAGTCGTTCGCGACCTTCGCCTCCGTCCTCGCCCAGGTCGACGCCACGCAGTACACCGACGCCTGGACCACCTTCGCCAACGTCGAGAAGGCGTGGGCGTACCGGCAGGACCAACTGCCCTCCACCCACCCCGTCGCGGCCGACATGACGGACCTGGAGACTGTCGAGGCGAACTTCGACGGGATCACCTACGCCAAGGGCGCATCCGTGCTCAAACAGCTGGTGGCGTATGTGGGGCGCGAGCCGTTCCTGGCGGGCCTACGCGCCTACTTCGCCGAGCACGCCTTCGGCAACGCCGAGTTCGGCGATCTCCTGCGGGCCCTCGAGGCGTCCTCCGGTCGCGACCTGTCCGACTGGGCCGCCCAGTGGTTGCGGACCACCGGCATCAACCCGATCTCCGCGGAGGTGAGCACCGCCGCCGACACCCCGGGGACGATCTCGGAACTGACCGTGGTCCAGGGACCGGCCGCCCCCGGTGACGGGGAACTGCGCACCCACCGCCTCGGCGTGGGTCTCTACAGCCGTGATGAGTCGGGGGCACTGGTCCGGACCACGTTCGCCGAATTGGACGTCGACGCCGAGCGCACGACCGTCCCGGAGATGGCCGGGCTCCCCGTGCCCGACGTGATCCTGCCCAACGACGCGGACCTGACGTACTGCTCGGTGCGGCTCGACGAACGCTCGCTCGACACCGTTCTGGGGTCGATCGAGGACGTGACGGATTCCCTCGCCCGCACCCTGTGTTGGTCCGCGCTGTGGGAGATGACCCGGGACGCCCGGCTTCCGGCTCGCCGGTTCGTCGAGGTGGTCACCCGCGCGGCCCCGCGAGAGCCCCACATCGGGGTGGTCCAGCGCGTGCTCGCCCAAGCTCAGACCGCGCTGGCGAGGTACGCCCACCCGGACTGGGCGGCCGCCACCGGGTGGCCCGAGTTCTCCGCCGCGATGCTCACGGCGGCCCGGGAATCGGAGACGGGGTCCGACCACCAGCTGGCGTTCCTCGCCGCCCTGTGCAGTTGCCCGGTGGATGCCGACCAGGCGCGCGTTCTCGCGTGCCTCCTCGACGCGGGACCT
>NZ_JAALDV010000300.1:0-1231 GCF_014145045.1 Dietzia sp. DQ12-76 | reverse complement strand
CGCGAGCGGATGCCGGAGGTCGCCTGCTGGAAGGCGGAGGCCCGCAGCTGAGCAGGTCAGCTCACGCGGTCGACCGTGAACCGGACCAGCCGCCGCAACGCCTCGTTCGCGGGTCCGGCGGGCAGGGCGTCCAGCTCGGACATGGCGTCGGCCACGTACCGCTCGAGCGTGGCCCGCGCGCGACGCATCCCCTCCGAGGCCCGGAGCAGGTCCAGGGCCTCGTGGACCTCCGAGTCGTCGGTCAGGGGCTGCGCCAGCAGTTCGCGCAGGCGGTCACCGTCTGTGGAGCCGGGCTCGAGCGCATAGATCATCGGCAGCGTGTGCACGCCCTCGCGCAGATCGGTGCCGGGGGTCTTGCCTGAGTCGGACGACGGCGAGGCGATGTCGATGATGTCGTCGGCGATCTGGAACGCGATCCCCACCGCGTCTCCCAACCGCCGCAGGCTCTGGATCTGCTCGTCGGACGCACCGGAGTACTCGCCGCCGAACTGCGCGGCGGCCGCGATCAGCGATCCGGTCTTCTCCCAGATCACCCGGAGGTAGTGCTCGGCGGCGTCCGCCGTCTCACCGCCGCCCGGCCCGACCGTCTCCCGCATCTGACCGGTGACCAACTCCGCGAACGTCTGGGCGATGAGTTGGACCGCGGCCGGGCCGAGGTCCGCCAGGAGCATGGAGGAGTGGGCGAAGAGGAAGTCACCGGCGAGGATCGCGGTAGAGTTGTCCCAGCGACTGTTGGCGGACTCGACGCCGCGGCGCACCGAGGCCTCGTCCATCACGTCGTCGTGGTAGAGCGTGGCCAGGTGGATCATCTCGCACACCACGGCCGCTTTGACCAGGCGCTCGCGGTCCGGTTCCGGGCCGAGCTCTCCGGTGAGCAGGGTCACGACGGGCCGGAAGCGCTTGCCGCCCGCGGTGACCAGGTGCAGGGCGACCTCGGTGAGGAAGTCCTCCCCGGACTCGAGGCGGCTCACGAGAAGCTGCTCGACCTCCACGAGCCGAGCCCTCAGCAGAGCTGCGAGATCCGCGTCGCCGACGTCCACGCCCGCCACCATGTGGTCGGGCGGCGTCTCAGCGGTGCCGGTCGTCACAGAATCGCTCGACATCCTCATTCGTCCTCGTCGCCTGGTGTGGACCGGCGGCGACCGATCCTGACGACAGACTACGGTCCCCGCCCGTGGGCTGCGGCACCCCACCCCGGCCGAGGTCGGCGCCGACCGCTCCGGCGGCGACC
>NZ_JAALDV010000299.1:0-4122 GCF_014145045.1 Dietzia sp. DQ12-76 | reverse complement strand
GCGCGTGGTGTCCACCTGGCCGGGGTGGTTCGGCGACGACCGCCCCCGCGAGGCCCTCCTCGGCGACCCGGCCTTCGCGGCGACCCGCCAGGACGTGCTCCAGGCCCTGGCGCGGGAATCCCACCTGGCCGACGGCGGAGCCGCCCTATGACAATCCGAGTCCTCCGATCCGCCGCTCCCGCCTGCGTGACGATCCTGCTGGTCCTCGCCGCGTGGATCACGATCACCGCGCTCGAACTCGTTCCGGCCTACGTCATCCCCGCGCCCGGCGCCGTGCTCGACTCGCTCGTGACCACCTGGCCCGACCGGCTCGGTTCCGCCACGCTGCTGACCGCCTCCGAGACCCTCCTGGGTGTGGTCCTCGGAGTGGTCGTCGCGGTGATCGTCGTGATCATCAGCGCGTTCGTGCCCACCATCGGTCAGGCCATGACCCCACTGCTGGTCGCCTCGCAGGCCATCCCGGTGATCGTGATCGGTCCGCTACTGACGATCTCCCTCGGGTACGGGATGGCGCCGAAGGTCATCGTCGTCGCCCTGTTGTGTTTCTTCCCCGTCGCCCTCAACCTCCTCTCCGGCGTGCGGGCCGTCGACGCCCGGGTGATCGACACGCTGCGGAGCCTGCACGCCACCCGGTGGTCGCTCTTCTGGCGGGTTCGTCTGCCGTCCGCCGCGCCCCGCGGGTTCGCCGGATTGCGCGTCTCGGTCACGTTCGCGCCGGTGGCCGCGGTGTTCGCCGAGTACACCGGGTCGACCAACGGCCTGGGGTACCTCATGCTGCAGGCCATCCCGCGTCTCCAGACGGACTTCGTCTTCGCCCAGGTGGTCGTGCTGACGATCATGTCCAGCGTCCTGCTGGCCACCGTGACCATCCTCGAACGACTCATCTGCCCGTGGAACACCCCCACCGAAAGGACCCCATCATGACCCACACACCCACCAGCGCGGCCCCACGCCGGACCGTCACCCGACCGGGCGTCACCCGACCCGGCGTCCGCATGCTCGCGATCGCCGCCGCTGCGGCGCTGGCCCTGACCGGATGCCAGGCGGCTTCGGACGATGCGGACACGACCGAGACCGGAGCCGCACCGGTGAGTGTCCTGCTGGACTGGAGCCCCAATCCCGATCACGTGGCGCTGTACACCGCGCAGCACACCGGCGCGTACGGCGACGCCGGCGTCGACGTGACGTTCATGACGCCCGCCAACACGGCCGACGCCGCGCGGGAGGTGTCCCTGGGGCGGGCGGACCTGGCCATCTCGTATGAGCCCGACACCCTCATCGCCGCGGAACAGGGCCTCGACGTGATCTCGGTGGCCGCCCTGATCCCCACCTCGCTGACCTCGCTGATCGCCAGGACGGAGTCCGGGATCACCACCGCGGCCGACCTGGAGGGCAGGACCGTGGGGCTGTCGGGTCTGGCCTCCCAGCAGCCGACTCTGGACTTCATCGCCCGGGAGGCCGGGGTCGACCCGGGTTCGATCTCCACCCCCAACGTGCAGCAGAGCCTCAACCAGGCGCTCCTCACCGACCAGGTCGACGCGATCTTCGGAGCATTCCGCAACATCGAGGGCGTCGAGCTCACCGCTCAGGGCGACGTCGTGGTGCTGCCGGCCACCGAACTCGGGGTGCCGGACTACGCGGAACTGGTGATCATCGCCAACCCGACCCGCCTCGCCGACGACGCCGACTACGCCGAGCGGGTGCGGCACTTCCTCGCGGGGACCGCGGAGGGTCAGGCCGCGGCGCTGCGGGACCGGCAGGTCGCGATCGACGCCCTCACCCCCGAGACCCAGGGCTCCTACGACCCGGACATCCTGGAGATGATGATCGACGCCACGCTCGAGCTGCTACCCGAGGACGATTTCGGTCGGCAGTCGGACGAGGACTGGGCGGCATACGCGAGGTGGATGTACCAGAACGGGCTGCTGGAGACCGAGGTCGACGGTGCCGCCGCCACGACCAACGACTACCTGCCCGGAGCCGGCGACTAGAACCGCGCCCCGCCATCCAGCAGGCCCCGCCCGAGAGAGGCCCGCCAGCCATTCGACGTCGGGGATCGGCCTGCCTCAGTTCGGGGAGGCCTCCCGCAACCGCGCGAGCAGCGGCTCGGCGGCCTCCTCGAGGAACCGGTCCAGGGTGGAGTCGCCGATCTGGATCAGCGCGACGTCCGTGTACCCGGCCTCCCAGTAGGGCTGGATCTTCTCGACGATCGCGTCCAGGTCGGGACCGCAGGGAAGTTGCTCGGCCACGTCCTCGGGGCGGACGAACTTGGTGGCGGCGGCGAATCCGGCGGTGGTGGGCAGGTCGGCGTTGGCGGCCCAGCCCCCGGCGAACCAGCGGAACTGGTCGTGCGCCCGCTCGACGGCCGCCTTCTCGGACTCGGGATCCCAACTGATGGGGATCTGGGCGATGGCCCGGGCACCGTCACCGATGTTCTTCCGTCCCTCGAGCGCGTTCCAGTTCTCGATGTGGGCGGGCTCCGGCTCGGTGGCGATGAGGTGATCGGCGAGCGGCCCGAGCCGGCCGACGGCCTTTTCCCCGCCGGCTGCCACGCCGATCGGCACCCGCTTCTCGGGCAGGTCCCACAGCCGGGCCGAGTCCACGCGGAAGTGCTCGCCGGAGTAGGTCACCAGGCCGCCGTCGAACAGTTCGCCGATGATCTCCAGAGCCTCCACCGTCATCTCGTGTCGCTCGTCGACCGAGGGCCACCGCTGACCCACCACGTGCTCGTTGAGGTTCTCCCCCGCGCCGATGCCCAGCATGAACCGGCCGTCGGACATGATCTGCACGGTCGCGGCCTTCTGTGCCACCACCGCGGGGTGGTAGCGCAGGATCGGGCAGGTGACATACGTGCACAGGTCCACCCTCTCGGTGACGTGAGCCACGGCGCCCAGGACACTCCATACGTACGGCGCGTGGCCTTGCGAGGACAGCCACGGGAAGTAGTGGTCCGAGGCCACCTCGAAGTCGAATCCCGCCTGCTCGGCCTTGGCGGCGTAGCGGACGAGTTCCTTGGGGCCGGACTGTTCGGTCATGAGCGTGTATCCGAAACGTGTCATGGCTCCGAGGGTGCGCCGGGCCCGGGCTTGTCGCCACCGGTCGCCACCCGGGCGGGGGCCACCGGTTGACACCCGGGCGGGGGCCACCGGTTGCCGGCCTCCCGAGGGCGGTGCACGGTCGGACGCATGACCACTACACCGCGCGCCCTCCTCCTCGACGTCGACGGCACCCTGGTCGACTCCACCTACGTCCACGTCTGGACCTGGCACCGCGCCCTGGCCGAGGCCGGCGCGCCGGTGCCGTTCGTGGAGGTGCACCACCGGATCGGCAAGGACGGGTCCACGCTGGTGGACGAACTCCTGGATCTCGCAGGTGTCGACGACGACGAGGACCGCGAACGCGTGGCGAGCCGGGCCAAGGATCTGCATTCTGAGTACTACGCGGAGGCGACGCTGCGCCTGCTCCCCGGTGGCCGCGACCTCATCCGTGGCGCCAAGGAGCGGGGGTGGATCGTCGTGCTCGCGACCTCGGCGGCACCGTCGGAGTTCGAGCAGGCCCGGGAGCTTCTCGATGTCGACGACCACGTGGACGCCGTGACCACGGGCGAGGACGTCGACCAGGCCAAGCCCGATCCCACCATCGTGGCGATCGCCCTCGAGCGCTCGGGCGTCGACGCCGCGGACGCGATCATGGTGGGCGATGCGACGTGGGACGCCATCGCGGCCGGCAAACTGGGCATCCGCTCGGTAGCCGTGCGGACGGGCGGTATCGGCGACGCCGAACTTCGTGAAGCCGGGTTCTCCGCTATCGCCGACGACGCCGCCGGCGTCCTGGACCTCCTCACGTCCGGCGCCCTCTAGTCGCCGGGGGGGCCTGGCAGGGAGCGCCTCTGCCGCGCCTCCCAAACCCACCCCGGCCGCCTCCGCTTCGCCCTCTGCTTCGGCACGTCAGCCTCGCCCCCCTGCCTTATGCGTCCTCTTCGGCCTATGCGTTCTCTTCGGCCTATGCGTCCTCTTCGACCGCATTCCGCACACTTGTGCGGCGGCTCGGGACCATTGCGCACGCGCACCTCAGGGCGACCGGCACGGGACCCGGCGAGCCCGGCGGGCCCGCCTGCCGCCC
>NZ_JAALDV010000298.1:1764-8183 GCF_014145045.1 Dietzia sp. DQ12-76 | reverse complement strand
CGCTCTCGCGATCGGCGGCGTCGAACTCCGCCGCGCCGTCGGGCGCCGATCGGGCGGCGGCAGCCCGGGCCCTGGACCAGGACGACTGCTGCGGTGCGGGGACGACGTAGGTGGGGAAACGTCCGATCTCGGCGGCCCGGTCGAGGTCGTCGAGCATCTCCGCCGCGTCCGGGTACCTGTCCTCGCGGCTGCGGCGCGTCGCCCGGAGGACCAGGTGGTCGAGGTCCTCTGCCACGGAATCGGACTGGTCGGACGGGGCGGGGACGTCGGTGTCCAGGCGACGGTAGGCCACGGCGATCGAGTTGTCCCCGCTGAACGGGGGCTCCCCGGTGAGCATCTCGTAGGCGAGGACGCCGAGTGAGTAGAGGTCGGAGCGTCCATCGGTGTCGGTTCCGGAGATCTGCTCGGGGGAGAGGTAGGCGGCGGTGCCCATCACGACACTCCGGGAGGTCGCTCTGGACTCGGCCACCGCACGCACGAGGCCGAAGTCGGCGAGCTTGACGGCACCGGTCGTCGAGATGAGGACGTTCTCGGGCTTGATGTCGCGGTGCACCAACCCGGCCGCGTGAGCCTCGCGCAGAGCGCCGAGCAGTGGGCGCAGTACGGCGGCGGCCGCGTAGGGGGGCATGGGTCCGCGCTCGTCGAGGAGCTCGCGCAGGGTCCCGCCCGGGACCAGTTCCATGACGAGGAAGGCGGTGTCCCCCTCGACCCCCTGGTCGAAGACCTGGACGATGCCCGGGTCGGACAGTCGAGCGGCCGAGCGGGCCTCGAGGGTGAACCGGTCGACGAAGGCCCGATCTCCGGCGAGGGCGGGATCCAACAACTTGACGGCGACGTGACGGTCGAGCCGTTCGTCAGTGGCCAGGTGGACGATCGACATCCCGCCCCGGGCGATCACGGCGTCGAGCCGGTAGCGCCCGTCGAGCACCGTGCCCGGCCCTGGAAGCTGCCCGTCGTGAGTGGTCATGGAGTCCATTCTGCCCGCCGGCGTCGCGATATCGGCATGCGACCGGGCGGCGCGCCCGGCAGGGGTCCCCGCGGTGGTGACCGCCGGGCCTCGCTGGGACTAACGTGGTCGCCGTGAGTACCGTTCCGCATTGTGATGACGTCCTGCCCGGGGACATCGAGACGATCAATCTGCCCGAGGTGTCGAGTCGACTGGGGATCCCGGTCACCCGTGTACACGACCTGCTGCGTGAGGGGGGACTGATCGCCGTCAAGCGTGGCGGCGTGGTGGTGGTCCCCGCGGTCTTCCTGGACGACGACGACGAGGTGGTGCGGTTCCTGCCCGGTCTCGTCTCGGTCCTGCGGGACGGCGGCTACCGCGACGAGGAGATCCTGCGGTGGCTCTTCACGGAGGACGACAGCCTGCCGGGTCGGCCCGCGGACGCACTCCACGGTCACCGCGCCCGGGAGGTCATCCGGCGCGCTCAGGCGATGGCGTTCTGATCCCGCTGGTGGTCCGCCACCACCACCCGGCCACCGCCAGGGAGGCGAGCACCGCGACCCCGGAGAGCACCGGGCTGTAGAGGCTGGTCGATCCGTTGGGTCCTATCGCCATGACCAGGAACACGGTCGTTCCGACCGCGGCGGTGGTGGCTCGTGGCCCCGGCCTCGCCAGAACCCAGAACGCGGCCACCCACACGTAGTACCAGGGCCAGGCGAGCGAGTTCAGTACGACGAAGGCCAGCAGCGCCAGCATGATTCCCCGCAGCGCCGTTCTCCGGTCCCGGCGATGGAGCCACCACACGGCCACCAGCGCCACGGCGAGGACCACCCGCCCGACCTGTCGTGCCACTGCCAGCACGTCCTCGAACCCGGGGGAGTCGGTGACCGCGTGGATGAGATGCGCTGCCGCCGTCGGTGCGCTGAGGTAGTTGATCACCCTGTCGGACACGGCGATCGCGTCGAACCATCCGACTCCGGTACCGGACCCGAGGGTGGTCAGCCCGAGCACGGCCATCGCGACCGCCGCGGCCAGCGCCGTGTCGCCGAGCGCCCTGAGCGTCGGTCTGGCGACAACCGGGTCGTCGCGGCGTCGCGACAGCGTGATCCACAGCAGGAACGGGGCCACGATCACGGCGGTCGCCTTGAAGGCCACTGCGATCCCGATCGCCGCCCCCGCCCAGGTCACGCGACCGTCGAGGGTGAGGACTACCGCCCCGAGGCAGGCGACGAGCGGGAAGATCTCATTGTGCAGCCCGCCCGCCAGGTGGATCACGGCGAGTGGCGACGCGCACGCCAACCAGACCGCGGCCGCCGCGTCGACGCCGGTCCGGCGAGCGGCCATGACGAGCAGAACGGTCAGTGCGGCCAGTGCGGACAACACCGCGACGCGCAGGATGACGATCCCCACCGCCGGGTGGCCGCCGGACACGGCCACCACGCCCCTCATGAGCAGCAGGTGGAGCGGTCCGTACGGAGTGGCGGTCGACTGCCAGTCGGGGCTGACCTCGTCCGAGAACGCGCCCGGGTTGGCCTCGGGACCGAACTCGTAGGGATCGACGCCCGCGGCGGTCATCGCCCCCTGGGCGAGGTACGACCAGGCGTCGCGGCTGAACATCGGCACCGCGGGCAGTGTCGGAAGCGACCACAGCGCAGTGGCCCACACCGCGTCCCGCGTGGGGAGCCGACCGGACAGCGCCCGCGGTCCCAGCGCGAGCCAGCCGCTGAAGAGCAGCGCGATCCCGATCCAGCACAGCGTCAGCGCCAGGATCTCACCGTGACCGAAGGTGAACCCGAGCAGTCCGACGGCGACGGCGGGTCCACCGTCCACCGGCAGTGCCCCGGCGCCGAAACCCCCGAGCGTCAGGAGTGCGGACCCGAGCATCCCGCGGTACAGCGCGGGACCGGAGGGCCCGGTGAGGGCCGAGCGCGCAGAAGAGGTGAGCGAGCGGGCGGCGCGCGTCGGCACCGACGGATCCGACTCGTGGGACGTGACGGCCCCCGGGGTGGGATCAGGCGCCACCGTCACGACCGTCGACGGGTGGCGGCCTCGGCCAGGGCGCGGAGTGTGACCCGACCGTGCTCGCTCACCGCGTCGGACCCGATCGCGTCCAGGGCCCGGACCGTGAAGGTGTCGATCTCCGCCTCGACGGAGGCCACCGCACCGCAGTCCACCAGTATCCGGCGCGCGCGCTCGAGATCGGCGGGGTCGAGATCGGTGCCCAGGACCGAGAGCAGGAATTCCGCCTCCCCGGTCGGCGCCAGCGCCGTACCGCGGGCGAGCAGGAGGGTCCGCTTGCCCTCTCGGAGGTCGTCCCCGGACGGCTTGCCGGTCACCTCCGGATCACCGAAGACGCCGAGCATGTCGTCACGGAGTTGGAACGCCTGCCCCACGGCCACCCCGAACTCGCGCAGCGCCGTGACGGTGCCCGGCTCCGCCCCGGCGAGCGCGGCACCGATGTGCAGGGGCCGTTCGACCGTGTATGCGGCCGTCTTGAAGCGGTTGACCCGGGCCGGCGTCTCCTCGTCGGTCGCACCGGAGGACTCGGCGAGGATGTCCAGCATCTGCCCCGAGAGCACCTCGGTCTTCATGGCGTACCACGGCTCCAGTGCGCGGCCGAGCGCGGTGGGGTCGACGCCCGAGGTCACGAACATCTCGTCCGCCCAGGCCAGTGCGAGGTCCCCGACGAGAATCGCCTGCGACACGCCGTACCGGGCGGGGTCTCCGGACCATCCCAGGTCGCGGTGTGTCGCCTCGATCGAACGATGGACCGTCGGTCGGCCGCGACGGGTGTCCGAGGCGTCCACGATGTCGTCGTGGATGAGGGCGCAGGCCTGGATCAACTCGAGTGCGGCGCAGGCCGTGAGGATCTCATCCGGGACCGTCGCGTCCGCCGGGCTCGCGGCCGACCACCCGGCCAGGCCGAAACGGGGTCGGATCCGTTTGCCGCCGTTGAGGACGAAGTCCGACAACCGTCCCGCGAGGGCGTCGACACGGTCGTCGACCCCTGACACCACCCGCCGCCGCTCGTCGAGATGGCGGCGGAGGGCGCCGAGCACCCGTTGCGCGTCGTCCGGACGAGTCGCCGTGACCACGGTCACCATCCCTTCGGGGCGCCGCCGCCCGGCAGCCCTCGTGACCGTGATCCTAGTCGCCGGGCGGGGGTCGGGACCGGCGCGTGTCGGGCTACCCTGGTCCGGTGACCCAGCTACCCCACCTCGTACCGGCGGGCGGCGACCGACACCCGAGCATCGTGGACCGCATCGCCTCGTCGCGCATCCCCAGGGTGCCGTTCTCCGTGGAGTTCTACCCACCCCGGGACGAGGCCGCGGAGGCCCGTCTGTGGCGCGCTGCCTCGGTGTTCTCCGAATTGGGGGCGGCGTTCGTGTCCGTCACCTACGGTGCGGGCGGCTCCACCCGCGACCGGACCGTCAAGGTGGTGGAGAGGGTGGTGCGGGAGACCGACCTGGTCCCCATCGCGCACCTGACGGCAGTGGGCCATTCGATCGCCGAACTACGCGAGATGATCCAGATGTACGCCGACGTGGGGGTCACCAACATCCTCGCGCTCCGGGGCGATCCCCCCGGTGACCCGCTCGGGGACTGGACGCCGCATCCCGAGGGTCTGCACTACGCGGAGGAGCTCGTCCGACTGATCCACGAGGTCGGTGACCTCCACGTGGGCGTCGCCTCCTTCCCCGAGGGTCACTACCGGGCGCGCGACCTCGATCACGACACCGAGATCCTGCTCAACAAGCTCCGCGCCGGCGCCGAGTACTCGATCACGCAGATGTTCTGGGATGTCGAGCACTATCTGCGCCTGCGGGATCGACTGGAGTCCGCGGACCCGGAGCAGGCCGTCAAACCGGTCATCCCCGGGCTCATGCCGGTGACGAGCCTGCGTCAGGTCCGCCGCATGGTGGAGCTGTCCGGGTGCGCACTGCCGGACGGACTGTCCGACAGGCTGCGTACGGCGGCGGGGGACGGCCCCGAGGAGAACCGTGCCGCGGTGCGTGAGGTGGGGATCGAGTTCGCCACGGAACTCTGCGAGCGCCTGATCGCCGAGGGCGTGCCGTGCCTGCACTTCAACACCCTGAACTTCTCCCGCGCCACCCACGAGGTGCTGGCCAATCTCTCGATGGTCCCGTCGCCGGAAGTGGTGGCGAGCGGGGTCTGACACCGCCCGCTCCGTTCTGTCGCGGGTGCCCGCGCTGTCGCGGGGGCCCGGGCGGGTCAGCGCACGAGGCGGTCCGAGCGGGCGCGGGAGGTCCGGGCGGCGAGGATCGTCCCGATCGACACCAGCAGGGCCGCGCCGATCCCGACGATCATCCATACCGCGAACCCGCGGGTGGCGGGATCCGGGTAGGACGAGGACGCCTGCATCCGGGTGATGGAGCCCGGCGCCGGCGTCCAGCTCACGGAGTTGCCCCCACCGAGCGTGCCGTTAGTCTCGCCGATACGGTTGGGGAAGGTGAGGTCCACACGCGTGGTCGCGGACTCCGCGCGGTCCGCGGGGATACCCGAGAGGTCCACCGAGCCCGTGAATGACACCGTGTCGCCGCTCCGCCGGAACCCCAGGGTGTAGGGACGGGCGCCCTCGACCTCGATGGCCAGGGACAACGCGTCGACCTCCGCGAAGGTCAGCTGGGTGAAGTAGATCTCCCTGCCGGTGAAGCCGTCCGCGGAGTAGGCGGTGATCCTCACCTTCTGCTCCAGGCCGGACGGAGTCGACAGCCGGTCCAGCGCCGCCGTCTGCGCCGGCTGGTCACCGGCCACCAGTATGCGACCCGAGACGGTGTCGTCCTTCCGCACACTCATCTGCGCGTTCAGCTGGAGACACCCGGTGAGGACGAACAGCATCGTCACCAGGGCGGTGACGCCCACGATCCGGCGGTCCGCGGGGGAGCGCGGGGCCGTCACGGGGTTGGTCGCTGTGCCGCTCGGTTCGATCACGGTCGTCATTGTGCCCGCGTGCGGAGCCGACGCCGCGTCGACGTGCCGAGTCGGCGACCGACGAGACGTGCCACCGTCCTGCCGCTCGTGCCGATGACGCCGCCGCCGGGATGGGTGGAGGCGCCCGCGAGGAACACGCCGTCGGCGCCGGGGACGGTGTGTCCGGCCAGATCCGGGTGGGGTCGCATGGGGAGCATCTGGTCGAGGGACATCTCCACGTGCATCACGTTGCCCCCGATCAGGCCGAGCTCGGTCTCCAGGTCCTGAGGTGTCTGGACATGGCGGTGGACGATGGAGTCGGTGAGCCCGGGCGCGAAGCGCTCCGCGGCCGCGATGATCCGGTCCGCCTCCCCGGGACCCGCCTGCGACCAGGAGCGCCCGTCCGCGAGATGCCGTGGGTGCCATTGCGACCACAGTGTGAGCTCGTGCCGGCCCGCCGGCGCGAGCGAGGGGTCGAGCGAGCTGAAGCTCATCGCGAGGACGGCGGGATCCGCGTCGAGCCGTCCGGCCGCGGCGACCC
>NZ_JAALDV010000298.1:0-1682 GCF_014145045.1 Dietzia sp. DQ12-76 | reverse complement strand
TCACGAGCAGTTGCAGCCCGTGCGAACTGGTCGTCGTGGGCACTCCCGGGTAACGCGGCAGATCCGTCGTGCCCAGCCGGACGACCATCCCCAGCCCGAACCCGGGGCGGATCCTCCGGCGCCAGGCGTCGAGTCTCGCCGCGGGGAGTTCGTGGGAGAGGAGGTCGAGCGTGGTGTGGACGTGACAGGCCGCGACGACGGCCGAACAGTGCAGTGACCGGCCCCCCGCGGTCTCCACCCGCCACCCGGACCCCGCGCGGCGGATCGCCGTCGCTCCTGCACCCGCGGTGACCGATCCACCAGCGGCACGGACGGCGGACACGAGCGCGTCGGCGAGCGCGCCCGACCCGCCGATCGCACGGCCGGGAGGGGTCTGGTGCATGAGCGCCGCGAAGCCGATCATCGGCGCGGTGCCGGCATGGGACATCGGTGGCCCGGACTGCGCGCCGAACCAGGACAGGGCGGCCTTCAGCCGCTCGGACGTGAAGGTCTGGTCGAGCAGGGCGTCGCCGGAGGACAGGAAGGTCTGGACCGCGCCGAAGGGATCCCGGAGATCGTCCCGACCGAGGAACGCCGCTCCCAGTCGCGACGCCGTGGGACGGACGCCGAACCCCTTCATCATCCGTCCGGCCAGGACCCCCCACCGGCGGACGAATCCGCGGTACGCGCGCGCATCCGTCTCGCCGCAGGCGGCGGCGATACTCGCGCAGGTCAGGTCGAGGTCGCGATGGAAGACGATCGGGGGGTCGTCGCTGCCCGGCGGGGCGGGGGCGAATCCCCACGGGTCACAGTCCACATACCTGAGGCCGTGAGCGGCGAGGTCCAACTCTTCCGGGATACCCGTGTGTCGGATCATCAGGTGCGCTGACGACCCACGATCCGTGCGGTGGCCGGGATAGCGCTCGACCGTGGAGGTGGCACCGCCCAGGACCGTGTCCTTCTCCACCACGTGGACGTCGAGGCCGGACCGCGCGAGATACGCGGCGCAGATGAGTCCGTTGTGACCGGATCCGATCACCACGACGTCATGACGGTTGTTCACGCGAGCCTCCGTGCTGGGTGAGGGGGAGCGGACGCGACAGTACGGCGAAGGGCCGGGCGTCGCCTTCGAACCTGTAGGCCCTGAGTACATCCGAGAAGCCCAGCGACCGGTACAGCCGCCACGCCCCGTTGGCCTCCTCGGGGACCTCGGGGGTCGAGAGCAGCACGGATCGCTCCGTACGGTCCGCCAGGAAGCGGCGGAGCAGCTCCGTCCCTATCCCGCGCCCCTGATAACGGGGGGATACGTGGAGTTCCGTCAGTTCGACATAATCCGTCGGCAGCTGTCGACCCTGATCACTCAGGCCCCGGGCGACCTGCTCGTACCACCACTGACCAGGGGCGCCCCGGTAGCCGTAACAAATGGCCACCAGCGGCCCACGGGCGTGACCGAGAAACCGTCGACGCGGCGACTCGAAGGCCGCGACCCCGGACCACCCGTCTCGGTGACTGTGCTCCATCCACGCGGGGGCCCGGGATCGGATCACCTGGGGCGGGTAACCCATGGCGTCGACGTAGACACCGAGCGCCTCGGGCAGTCGGTCTCGGAACTCGCCGGCGTCCAGGCTGGTGATCACGGTGTCCATCCACCCCATCTCATCACGTGCGCGCGTTCGCGACCGGGATTGTGTCGTACCCCGCCG
>NZ_JAALDV010000297.1:2821-4142 GCF_014145045.1 Dietzia sp. DQ12-76 | reverse complement strand
GGCCGCCATCGCCCGCAGGCGCACACCCTCGTCGAGCGGGGCCGTCCGCCACCAGGCGGGACCGGCGTCCCGCTCACGAGCCACGCGGTGCAGACACCTGGACCCCGAGGCAGGTCCCGCCACCGCACCGCCGGGGCCCCCGCTCGATCCGTTCCGCGCACCATCCATCGACGTCCATCATGGCCCACTCCGCGCACGGACACCGGTCCGGTGCTCACCGGTCGCCCGTTCGCCTAGGCTGGGGACCTGATGTTCGCGACGAGAGAAGGATCGACGCCCATGGGCAAGCTGACGACCTACCGCGACAAGCGCGCCGAACTCCGCGCCCACGCCGCCGCGCTCAAGGCCACCGCCATGACCGAGGCCAAGCTCGCCGCCAAGGAGACCCGGCACAAGGCCAAGGAGGCGCATCGGGTCGAGCTCGCCGAGGCGAAGAAGCGCGCCAAGCTGGCGGGCAGGAACGCGGACCGGAAGGCCAAGCGGGAGGCCAAGCGCGCCAAGCGGCAGGACGCGCTGGCCCGGAAGGCGTCCCGGAGGGACCGCAAGGCGGAGAAGACCCTCGCCAAGCAGGAACGGGCCACGCTCAAGCGGGAGGCCAAGTTCCTGGCCAAGGACCGGAAGGCGGCCGAGAAGATCGAGGCCGCGGGGCGGAAGCACGAGTACCAACTCGCGGAGATGGAGTTGAAGAAGCTCGAGGGCACCAAACTCGGCAAGGAGGACGTGCAGCGGTGGCTGAGCCTGGCCAAGGTCGCCACCCCGGTGCTGCTCCCGATGGTCTACAAGCTCGTCTCCAACGCGCAGGGTTCCACCGACAGGTCCGCCGCCGGCGCCGTGGACCTCAAGGCGGCGGGTATCGACGCCACCGGACCGGGAGCCGCTCTCGGTGCCCGCATCGTCCGCCTGGAACAGACCCTCGACCAGCTCGAGGTGGACCGCCGCGGCGATCGGCAGGTCGAGGACTTCCTCGCCTCCACCCGGTCCCGCCTCAAGGATCTGAGGACGGCCGTCGAGACCGCCGAGACCACCCCGACCGCCCAGCGACGCGAGGTGCACTCCGCCATCTCCGGCGAACTCGACCGGGTCAACAAGGACGTCCTCGCCCGCCTCGGCGTCACACCGTGAGCGGGGTCCGGACGCGGTGGACCTCAGGCGTGCTCGCCGCCGCCGTGATCGCCGGTGGCGCGGCGGTTCCCGCCACCGTCCTGGTCCCGGTCGCCGCGGCGCACTCGGTCCTCGTCTCCGTGGAGCCCGAGGACGGGGCGACGCTCGACGCCTCTCCGGATCAGGTGGCCCTGACGTTCAACGAGGAGATCAACCAGAT
>NZ_JAALDV010000297.1:0-2645 GCF_014145045.1 Dietzia sp. DQ12-76 | reverse complement strand
TGGGTGACCTCCGCGGACGGGCACGTGGTGACCGGCTCGTCCGTGTTCACCGTGCAGTCCGCGGCGGGTGCCGCCGGCGACCCGGCGGGCGAGGTCGACGACCAAGCCGACCCCGCCGGGAACCAGATCGCCGACGAGACCTCCGGCGAGGCCACGACCGGCGTCAACCCGGCACTGTGGGTGGTCGCCGGACTGGCCGTGCTGCTGATCGGCGGGGCCGTCGTGCTGCTGCGCCGCGGACGGTGACGGGCGGACCAGCTGCACTGACGCCTAGCGCCCGGGCAGGAAACGCATCGCGTTGGTCGCCGGGGCGAGGACGGCGTGCCACTGCTTGCGGGGGAGGAACGACGGCCCACCGAGGTGCATGACGCGCTGGGTCGCGATGGTCTGGGCCTCGGTGTACTTGAGCAGGCCCTCGTCGCCGTGTCGACGACCGACCCCGGAGGCGCCCATGCCCCCCATCGGGCCCGCGACCGAGCCCCATCCGGCCACGTAGCCCTCTCCGACGTTGACGGTGCCCGTGCGCAGACGGGCGGCGATCGCCTCGCCCTCCGCGTCGGACGCGGCGAAGACCGAGGAGTTGAGCCCGTACTCGGTGTCGTTGGCCTTGGCCACCGCCTCGTCCACCGAGTCGACCGGGTAGATCGACACGACCGGCCCGAACGTCTCCTCACCGAAGCAGGTGGCGTCCTCGGGCACGTCGGCCAGGAGAGTCGGTTCGTAGAAGAGCGGACCGAGGTCCGGACGGGGGCGGCCACCGGCCAGGACGCGGGCACCCTTGGCCACGGCGTCGTCGACGTGGGCGGTCACGGTCTCCAGCTGGTCGCGGGAGATCAGGCTGCCCATCTCCGCCTCGAAGTCGTACCCGGGGCCCACGCTCATGGACTGGACCCGCGCGGTGAGCTTCTCGACGAGCTGGGGCGCGACCGACCTCTCCACGTACACCCTCTCCACGGAGATGCAGAGCTGGCCGGAGTTGGAGAAGAAGGCTCGGGTGGCCACCTCGGCGACCTCGTCGAGGTCGGCGCCCTCCGCGACGATCATGGCGTTCTTGCCACCGAGTTCCGCGGAGAAGCCGATCAGACGCTCGCCGCACTGGCGACCGAGCGTCCGGCCCGTGGCCGTGGAGCCGGTGAACATGAGGTAGTCCACGTTCTCCACGATCGCCCCGCCCACGGTGCGGCCCGACCCGGGGACCACCTGGAACAGGTCGCGCGGCAGGCCTGCGCGGTACAACATGTCCGCCGCGGCGAGGGCACAGAACGGGGTGATGGAGGCGGGCTTGATCACCACGGCGTTACCCGCGGCCAGCGCCGCCAGCGCGTCCGTGGCGGCGAGGTTGAGCGGGTAGTTCCACGGCGCGATCACGCCCACGACACCCTTGGGGTGGCGCCGGACCACGGCCTTGGTCAGGCCCGGGAGCATGCCCTGGACCCGCTTGGGGGCGAGCAACGCCGGGGCCGTCCGGGCGTAGTGACGTGCGGTGATGAGGCAGTCCAGCACCTCCTCCTGGGCCGAGGCCCGGCTCTTGCCGGTCTCCGCCTGGACGATGTCCATGAGCTGGTCGCGGTTGCTCATGACCAGGGAGGCGAACCGCTTGAGAACGGCGACGCGATCCGCGGGCTCGCGCTCCGCCCACGCCACCTGGGCCGCCCGGGCCCGTCCGACCGCGGCCACCACGTCGTCGGCGGTCCCCGCCGGGATCTCGGCGAGCGGCGTGCCGGTGAAGACCTCCTCGATCACCGTCGACTCGCGACTCGACGGATCGGCTCGGAACTCGGGGATCGCGACGAGGTCGCGCAGTCGGTCGTAGACACGTGATGTGGGTCGGCTCATACCCCGATATTACCGACGAGTAAGCCCCCGCGGTACCGACCGGCCCTTGACCCTGACGTCGCGTCAGGGCCCAGGGTGGCCGATGTGAGAGATGCTGGAGGAATGACGAGGAGCGAGGGCCTCACCGTGGGCGCGGTCGCCGAACTGGTGGGCGTGAGCATCCGGACCCTGCACCACTGGGACCGGATCGGGCTGGCACCGGCCAGCGGCCGGACGTGGTCGGACTACCGGGTGTACGACGACGACGACGTCGCGCGCATCCACCGGATACTGGTCTACCGCGAACTCGGCCTTCCGCTGGCCCAGATCGGTGTGCTGCTCGACGACCCCGACGTCGACGAGGCGGCCCACCTGTCCCGGCAGCGCGAGCTGCTCCTCGAGCGGATCTCTCACCTGCAGGAGATGGTCTCCGCAGTAGACCGCCTGAAGGAGGCGATCGCAGTGAACACGCCACTGACCCCCTCGGATCGTGCCGAGATCTTCGGTACCGACTGGAACGAGGAATGGCCGGCCGAGGCCGAGCGACGGTGGGGCGACACCCCGCAGTGGGAGCAGTCGCAGCAGCGGACAAAGGGGATGTCGAAGGAGGACTGGCGACGGGTCAAGGCGGAGACGGACGCGCTGAACGCCGACCTCGCCGCCGCGAAACGGGCCGGCGTCGACCCGGCCTCGCCCCGGGCCGCGGGGTTGGTCGAGCGGCATCGGGCGTCGATCGCGACGTTCTACGACTGTTCGCGGTCGATGCAGGTGCTGTTGGCCCGCATGTACCGCCAGGACCCGCGCTTCAGCGAGACGTACGACTCCCTCGA
>NZ_JAALDV010000296.1:0-4599 GCF_014145045.1 Dietzia sp. DQ12-76 | reverse complement strand
CCCGTCCGAACGCCGGGGCACCGCAGTGGGGATGTGGGCCGGGTTCGCGGGCATCGGCGGGATCGTCGGCCTGCTCAGCTCGGGCCTCATGCTGCAGATCTGGTCGTGGAAGTCGATCTTCGTGGTCTACTCCGTGGTCGGCCTTCTCGTGCTCCTGGCGGCCTTCACCATCGGCGAATCCGTGGCCTCCCGGCACGGTCGGCCGGACGTGCTGGGGTCCGTGTTCTCGGCGTTGGCGGTCGGCGGAGTCGTCTTCGGGCTCATCGAGGGGGCGCACACGAGCTTCGGAGAACCCCTCGTCGTCGTCGCCCTGGTGGCGGCGGTCGTGAGCCTGATCGGCTTCGTCCTGGTCGAACTCCGCGCCACCGACCCCCTCCTCGACGTGCGGTACTTCCGGCGCCGCGGCTTCACCACCGGGTCGGTCGCCGTGGGCATGCAGTTCCTCACGATCTTCGGGTTCTTCCTGCTCATGGTGCAGTACCTCCAGCTGGTCAAGAGGTACGACGCGCTCTCCGCCTCTCTGGCGCTGGCGCCGATGGTGATCCCGGTGATGGTCTTCTCGCTCCTCTCGCCCCGCATCACGGCGTGGGTCGGACTCCGGGTGGTCACCGTGGTGGGACTGGCGGCGATCGCGACCGGGATGGTCCTGCTCTCCCGGCTGGGCGTGGACTCGACCTACTGGGAGATCCTCTGGCCGCTGCTCGTGGCCAGTGTGGGACTGGGCGTGTCGACCGCACCCGCCACCTCCGCGATCGTGTCCGACATCTCGGTGGACGAGCAGGGCGTGGCCGCCGCCGTCAACGACGCGATGCGCGAGGTGGGCGCCGCCATCGGCATCGCGATCTCCGGCAGCATCCTGGCAGGCAGCTACGCCACCGGGATCGTCGACGTCCTGCCAGGCGTGCCCGAGTCCGGACGGCAGGCGGTGGAGAGCTCTTTCGCGGGAGCGGTCGAGTACGTCACCATCGCCGGGCCCGCGCTGCAGGGCATCGTCGACGCCGCCGCGGAGGTCTTCGCGACAGGGATCTCCGACGCGATGTTCGCCCTGGGAATGGTCGCGGCGGGTGCGGCGGTGCTGCTGCTGTTCGTGGCGCCCGGCCGGAGGTACGTTCCGCACGGCGAGTCGGAGTCCGGCGATGCGGTGGCCGCGGGCGCTCCCGCACGCACCCGGCTCAGCTAGCGCTCACTCCGCGGCTCGAACCGGGCTCCGCCCGTGCGCCGGTTGCTCGCCGCTGCCCTCGCTAGCGCTCACTCCGCGGCTCGAACCGGACGGTCACCGCCTTGAAGCCGGGCGTGTTGGACTCCCGCGCGACGTTCTGACGGTGGACCAGGTTGTTGGCCTCGGGGAAGTAGGCCGCGCAGCAGCCGCGGGCCGTCGGGTAGGACACCAGCCGGAACTCGTCCGCCCGGCGCTCGCTGGTCACTCCGTCCGAGCCGGTGAACACACTCACCACGTCGACCAGCTGGCGGTCCGCGAGACCCAGGTCGCGCAGGTCGTCCGGGTTCACCAGGATCACCCGCCGGCCCTCGGAGATGCCCCGGTAGCGGTCGTCGAGACCGTAGAAGGTGGTGTTGTACTGATCGTGCGACCGCAGGGTCTGCAGGATCAGGTGCCCGGCCGGCGCCTCCAGCCACTCCAGTGGTGACACCGTGAACTGCGCGCGCCCCGACGGAGTCGCGAAGGACCGGGTGTCGCGCGGCGGATTGGGCAGCACGAAGCCGGACTTCTGTCGCACCCGGCGGTTGTAGTCCGAGAACCCGGGGATCACGCGCGAGATGTGGTCGCGGATGACGTCGTAATCCTCCGCCATCGCCCGCCACCCCACCGGGTGGTCGTGGCCCAGGATCGCCTCTGCCATGCCCGCGACGATCTGCGGTTCGCTGAGGAGTTGGTCCGACACCGGCTCCAGGCGCCCCTGGGACGAGCGGATCACCGACATCGAGTCCTCCACCGAGACGAACTGTGCGCCCCCCGGATGGCGGTCGTCACGGTCCGTCCGTCCGAGGGTCGGGAGGATGAGCGACGTCTGACCGTGGACCACGTGTGAGCGGTTGGGCTTGGTCGACACGTGCACGGTCAACCCGGTGCGCTGCATCCCCGTCTCGAGCACATCGGTGTCCGAGCACGCCTTGGCGAAGTTGCCGCCCATGGAGACGAACACGTCCACGTCACCGCGCTCGAACGCCTCGAGTGTCTCCGTCGAGTCGTAGCCGTGCACACGCGGCGAGGTGATGCCGAACTCGTCGTCGAGCCCGTCCAGCAGCATCGCGCCCGGTTTCTCCCAGATCCCCATGGTCCGGTCGCCCTGCACGTTCGAGTGCCCGCGGACCGGGCAGGCGCCGGCGCCGGGCTTGCCGAAGTTGCCCTGCAGCAGCAGAACGTTGACGATCTCGCGCAGGGTGTCCACCGAATGGGGCTGCTGCGTGAGTCCCAGTGCCCAGCAGATGATCGTGCCCCGCGAGTGCACGAGCAGCGTGGCCAGTCGCTCGATCTGGTCGCGTCGCAGGCCCGTGGCCCGCTCGGTGGCCTCCCAGTCCAGCGCGGCACGCGCGGCGGCGTAGTCCCGGAACCCCTCGGTGCACGTGTCCACGAATTCGCGGTCCACCACGGTTCCCGGAGCCGCGTCCTCCGCGCGCAGCAGCAGATGGCCGAGGGCTTGGAACAAGGCGAGGTCGCCACCCACCTTGATCTGCAGGAAGTCGTCCGCGACGGTCTCGCCTCCGCCCTCGACGAGGCTCTTGGCGATCCCCGTCGGGGACTGGGGGTCGGCGAACCCGAGCAGGCCGGCCTCGGGCAACGGGTTCACGGCCACCACGTGGGCACCGCGTCGCCGGGCGTCGGTGAGGGCGGAGAGCATCCGCGGGTGGTTGGTGCCGGGATTCTGTCCGACGACGAGGATGACGTCCGCGTGATCGAAATCCTCCAGCGAGACGGTCCCCTTGCCGATGCCGATCGTGGGCGTCATCGCCGATCCGGACGACTCGTGACACATGTTGGAGCAGTCGGGCAGGTTGTTGGTGCCGATCGACCGCGCGAGCAGCTGGTACATGAACGCGGTCTCGTTGGCGGTGCGGCCCGAGGTGTAGAACACGCAACGGTCCGGCGACGTGGAGTTCACGTGCTCGGCCATGAGTGCGAACGCGTCCCGCCAGGAGATGGGGGAGTAGTGGTCGTCACCCGGTCGCAGCACCACCGGCTCGGTGATCCGGCCCTGGTTTCCCAGCCAGTACTCGGTCTTGTCACGTAGCTCGCGGATCGGGTGGGCGGCCCACCACTCGGGGGTCACCGTCCGGGTGGTGGACTCCTCGGCCACGGCCTTGGCGCCGTTCTCGCAGAACTCGGCGGGTTTGCGCGGCCCGGTGATGGACTCGGGCCAGGCGCATCCGGGGCAGTCGGTGCCGCCGCGGTGGTTGAGGCGGGCCAACGCCTGCGCCGTCCGGGACACTCCGGCTTGCGAGATCCCCCGCTCGAGCGCCACCGAGACGGCCTTGAGGCCCGCCGCGCTGGTCTCGGGTTCGTCGACCCGGATCCGGGTCTCGTCGATGTCGGCGACGGGCGCGGACCGACGGATGCGAGGAATCAGGCTCATGGGCCCATTGTGCGCCCGAACACACCTCGCCGCAGCCGCGGCCCCGGCGTGCGCGTGGCCGGGAGATCAGTCGCCGATGCGCTCCGGATGGGTGTAGACGGTGGCGCGGTCGCCACGACTGAACCCGACCAGCGTCACCCCGGTCTCGCCGGCGAGGTCCACGGCCAACGACGAGGGGGCGCTGACCGCGGAGATCACCGGTATGCCCGCCATCGAGGTCTTCTGCACCAATTCGAACGAGGCCCGCCCCGAGACCTGCAGGATCGTCTCTCGTAGCGGGAGCCGGCCCTCGCGCAGTGCCCAGCCCACCACCTTGTCGACCGCGTTGTGCCGTCCTACGTCCTCGCGCAGGCAGAGCAGGGCGCCCTCGGGGGAGAACAGTGCCGCCGCGTGGACCCCGCCGGTCCGGCCGAAGACGATCTGCTTCTCGCGGAGCCGGTCGGGCAGGGAGAGCAGGACCGCAGCCCCGACCAGGGGGGTGGCCGGTTCGGCGGGGAAATGGGTCGCCGTGCGCACCTCCGCGATCGAGTCGACGCCGCACACCCCGCAGGAGCTGGTCATGGCGGTCGCGCGGACGGACCGGGGCTCCGGGACATCGGGGGACAGGGTCACGGTGAGGGTGTTGTAGTCCTGCTCGGTGCGGCCGCTCACCGTGGTGCAGTAGCAGATCTCCGGGAGGTGGTCGCGGTGCCAGATCGCTCCCTCTGACACCAGGTAACCGGCGGCCAGGTCCATGTCGTCGCCCGGGGTGCGCATCGTGACGAGATAGGGTCGTCCGCCGAGACGGATCTCCAGCGGCTCCTCCACCGCGAGGGTCGCCACCTCTCCTCTGGCGTCACTCCCGGCGATGATCCTCTGCGCGGGGTGACGACTCGTCCGTCGTCCCATGGTGCGAGGCTAGCCGGTGCCCGGTTCAGCCGCCGTCGCGGTCAGCCGGAGCGCGGCGGGCTGACGGTCGGCGTCGTTCGGTGGACCGGTCGGCCACGCGGAGGACGCCGGCGCCGCGGAC
>NZ_JAALDV010000295.1:0-3966 GCF_014145045.1 Dietzia sp. DQ12-76 | reverse complement strand
GGACTCCGCCAGGTCGTCGCCCACGGTCACCATCGCCGCCACCCCCGCCAGGGCCGCCCGATCCGCCGCGCCACGCACCTCGTCCGCCGTGCGATGACCGCAGGAGTACAGGTGCGTGTGGGCGTCGACCAGGCCCGGCAGCGGCTCGGGGAGGACGGGCGTCGGACGGGGCTTGCGCTTACCCATGGGTCCCGGTCACTCCGCCTGCTGGATCGGCGCCCAGTCGGGCCCGGTCTCGGCGAGATCCGGGTCGACCTTGGCGAACAGGGGGCTGGGCTTGGCCAGCGGGGTCCCGGGGGTCAGCTCGGTACGCGCCCACCGGGCCTGCTCGGAGGCGTAGTCACCCATGATGACGGGATAGCTGCGACCGGCCTCGGGCAGCCCCGCACCGACCAGGTCCACCGGCATGTCGTCGGTCACCTCGTGGACCTGCGGCGCCGCGGCCCACACCCCCTGCCCGCCGATCGCGCCGTGGATCTGCTGCGCGGCGGACGGCAGATAGGGGGTGAGCAGGGTGTTGGCGTCGGAGACCACCTGCAGGGCGGTGTGCAGGACGGTGCCCAGGCGCTCGCGTTGGTCGGGGTCCTTGGCGAGCTTCCACGGTTCGGTGGCGGCGATGTACCGGTTGGCGGCGCCGACGATCCGCATGGCCTCGGTGGCACCGGCCTTGAAGCGGGAACGCTCGAGATGGCCGCCGACCGTGGCGAAGGCGGCCTCCGCGTCGCGCAGCAGTTCGGCGTCCAGATCGGTCAGGGTCGCGGGCCGGGGGATCTCGCCGAAGTTCTTGTGCGCCATCGACACCGTGCGGTTGACCAGGTTGCCCCAGCCGCCCACCAGCTCGGCGTTGGTACGTCGGACGAACTCGTCCCAGGTGAAGTCGGTGTCCTGGTTCTCCGGGCCGGCCACCGAGATGAAGTACCTCAGCGAATCGGGGCCGAACTCCGCCAGGAAGTCGCGGACGTAGATCACCACCCCGCGCGAGGAGGAGAACTTGGACCCGGACATGGTGAGGAACTCGGACGAGACCACCTCGGTGGGCAGATTCAGCGCGCCGAGCGCCCCCGGCCGTCCGCCGTGCGCGCCCCGGCCGTCGTAGCCGATGAGCTCGGCCGGCCAGATCTGCGAGTGGAAGGTGATGTTGTCCTTGCCCATGAAATAGTGGGACACGGCCTCGGGGTCGGTCCACCACCGCCGCCACGCCTCGGGCTCGCCGGAGCGCCAGGCCCACTCGATGGAGGCGGAGAGGTACCCCACGACGGCGTCGAACCACACGTAGAGCTTCTTGTCTCCGCGATCCTGCCACCCCTCGACCGGGATCGGGATACCCCAGTCGATGTCGCGGCTCATCGCCCGCGGACGAAGGTCCTCGAGGAGGTTGAGCGAGAACTTCAGGACGTTGGGTCGCCAGTCCTTCCGCCCGGAGAGCCAGTCCCCCAGCGAGTCCGCGAGCGCGGGCAGGTCGAGAAACCAGTGCTCGGTCTCGATGAACGTCGGGGTCTCCCCGTTGATCTTGGAGACCGGGTTCGTCAGGTCCGCCGGGTCGAGCTGGTTGCCGCAGTTGTCGCACTGGTCACCGCGGGCACCGTCGTAGCCGCAGATCGGGCAGGTGCCCTCGATGTACCGGTCCGGCAGCGTGCGGCCCGTGGACGGGCTCACGGCCCCGGTGGTGGTCTTGGCCACCATGTACCCGTTGCTGTGCAGACCGCGGAAGAGTTCCTGGACCACCGCGTAGTGGTTCCGGGTGGTGGTCCGGGTGAACAGGTCGTAGCTCAGCCCCAGGCCCGCCAGGTCGTCGACGATGACCCGGTTGTACCGGTCGGCGAGTGACTGGACCGACACGCCCTCCTTCTCGGCCTGCACCAGAAGCGGGGTGCCGTGCTCGTCGGTGCCCGAGACCATCAGGACGTCGTTGCCCGCCATCCGCTGGTACCTGGAGAAGACGTCCGACGGCACCCCGAAACCCGAGACGTGACCGATGTGCCGGGGGCCGTTCGCGTACGGCCATGCGACCGCGGTCAGGACTGTCTTCGCCATGGGTCCCAGACTAGTGGTCGCGTCCGCGGGGTCCGTGCCGGGCGTACACCCGGCCCGCCTCATGCGTTCTCGGCCGCCGGATCGCTCGAGAGCGACTTGTGGATCGACACGCACAGGGCGATCAGCACCAGCACGAACGGTGACGCCGCGATGATGGTCATGTTCTGCAGACTCGACAGCGCGTTCCCGCCTCCGTCACCGGCCACCAGCATGATGATCGCGACCGCGGCCGTGAACGAGCCCATGAGCATGACGATCCACCGCGAGGGCTCCTCGATCCCGTACTGGGCCATCCCGCCCATGACGATCGACGCCGAGTCGGCCGAGGTGATGAAGAAGACGGCGATGAGCGCCATCGCCACCACCATCAGCACCGGCGCGAGGGGGAGCTCGCGGAGCAGGTTGAACAGCTGCGGTTCGAGAGAACCGTCCCCGAAGACGCTTCGTCCGGCCTCCTCGAGGTAGAGGGCGAAGCCACCGAAGATGGAGAACCAGATCACCGACAGGGTGCTGGGGACCAGGACCACGCCGATGATGAACTCGCGGACCGTGCGGCCGCGGCTGATCCGGGCGAGGAACATGCCGACGAAGGGCGACCAGGAGATCCACCACGCCCAGTAGAAGACGGTCCACGAGGACAGCCACCCGGCGGCTTCACCGTTCTCACTCACCGCGGTGCGGGAGGCCATCTCGAAGAAGTCGGAGAAGTAGGTGCCGATCGTGGTGGGGATGAGGTCGAGCATGAAGAACAGGGCCCCCGAGAAGATGGCCACGAACAGGGCGAGCGAGACGGCCAGCACCAGGTTGATGTTGGACAGGATCCGGATGCCGTTGCCGATCCCGGAGGCGGCCGAGGCGAGGAACACCAGTCCCAGCACCACGATGACGCCCACCACGAGGGCGATCCCGCCGCCGTCGACCGCGCCGGTCTCGTTGAGCCCGGCCCGGATCTGCAGCGCGCCCAGCCCCAGCGAGGCCGCGGTGCCGAAGATGGTGGCCACGACGGTCGCCACGTCGAGCACCTTGCCGATCCACCCGCTGGCCCGCTTCTGACCGATGAGCGGGACGAACGCCTGGGAGACCAGATGCCCGCGCTTGAAGCGGTACGCGGCCAGGCCGAGCGCGAGGCCGACGACGGCGTACATCGCCCACGGGTGCAGGGTCCAGTGGAAGGCCGTGGTGGCCATGGCCACGTCGTACTGCTGCTCCTGCCCGGGGGGCGGGGTCTGGTAGTGCGTGAGCGGCTCGGAGACGCCGTAGAACATCAGGCCGATGCCCATACCGGCGGCGAACATCATCGCGATCCAGGACTTGGTGGAGTACTCCGGCTTCTCGTTGTCGCCACCCAGACGGATCCCGCCGAAGCGGGAGAACGCGAGGTAGATCGTGTAGGCCACGACGGTGGTGGAGACGAGGATGAACAACCAGCCCACGGTCTCGACCACCAGCGAGAACGCATTACCCGCGGCGTTCTCGAACGACGCCGTGTAGAACGCACCCCAGACCACCACGATGAGGGCGATCACGGTGGTCGGGATGATCACGGCGAGGTCGGCTCGGGGCTTACCGACCGGAGTCGAGGCGGGGTCACTCTTCTGTTGGCTGGAACTGGACATTCATGAAACCTTGTCAACAACTTCCGCAGAGTGCAAGGTAATAACTTCTTCACCTGCACAGTCGCGTGTAAGCATGAACGGGTGCCCGACCGTCTGATAACCGTCCCGGACCTGCTCCGCGCGCTGCACGGTCGGTCGCGGTCACTGGGTCTGGCGCCCCCCGCCGCCTTCCTCGGCGACTGGCACGACCACCGTGCCGTGGTGGTGCCGTCGGTGCACCTCGAGCCCGTCGCGCACCCCGCCGCCTTCGAGGAGAGCGACCAGCTCGTCGTCGTCTACCGCTCCTTCCCCGACGCCGTGCCGGGCGCCGCCCCGC
>NZ_JAALDV010000294.1:0-4117 GCF_014145045.1 Dietzia sp. DQ12-76 | reverse complement strand
TGGCGAGCGCGGCGGGGTCGTGGCGTGCCCACAATCCGGTCTGCGCGTCCCGGAAGGTGGGTACCCCGCTCTCCGCGCTCATTCCGGCACCCGTGAGAACGACGAGAGGCCCGTCGCCGGCGAGGGCGAGACGGGCCTTGCTCGTGTCGTTCATGACGGGGTGGGGACGGTCGGGCCCCACGCCGCGGGGGTCACGGGACGTACGCGGAACCCACCAGCGGCAGGGAGACACAGTTGGAGGTCCCTCCACCGGCGAGGGTGGTCGTGACGCCCCCCTGCAGGAGCATCAGCACCTGGCCCGGGCCGGTGTCGGCGACGCCGTTGAGGGTCGCCGGCCCGCCCTCGTTGATCCCGTTGTAGCTGAGCACCGTGGTGCCCCGTCGACCGTTGGTGATGTTGAACCAGTCCACCGTCATGGGCTGGACCTGCTGCGGTGCGACACCCTCGGTGCCGAGGGCGGTGAAGACGAAGCCGAGCTGACCGCCCGGGATACCGGGCAGGGGAAGACCGGCGGGGCCCGGCACAGCGGTGGCGGCCCCGACCGCGGTCTGCTCCCCGTCGATGCAGTTCTGCATGATCGTCGGATAGGCGAACTGGGCGATCACCGGACCGTTCGTGGGGATCGGGGTGCCCGGCTCGCCGGACCCGCGGAAGAATCCGACCAACCGGGCGATGGTGCCCCGGGTCTCCTCCGGGATCCACTGCTGCTCGGAGAGGTTCTCGATGGCCTGCAGGACCGGCTCGGTCGGCCGCCCCAGCTCGTCCAGTGACTGGGCGCTCGCGGAGGCCGGGACGGCGAGCGACACCGCCATGGCGGCGGCGGCACCGAGACCGAGGGTCCTGAACGAGTTCCTGAGCGAGTGGCGGATCACTGGCGAGTCCATTCTTCGGATGAGGCGGACGGACCGGTCGGCGGGCCGACCAATCGACGGCTCGATGCTCTCACAACGGTGACAGCTGTGGATACCGGAGGCCCTGCTGCTGGGGCTTCTGAGGCCAGTGTGGCAGAAGATACTTGTGATGTAAATAACAGGAGCCTCGTGCGTGCGGCCCCCGCGCGCTCGGGATGACGGCTCGGAGGCCGATACGGGTAATGTGGACGCGCACGCGCGCTCCGACGGACGCGCCTGTGGATCACGCGGACGTCCCGCAGATTCCCACCACGCGCCCGGCGACCGCACAGTCACCCGTGGCGCCGAAAGCCTCTGAGGGAGAACCCACCGTATGGCCCTGACCGAGTTCCGCAACGTCGCCATCGTCGCGCACGTCGACCATGGCAAGACGACACTCGTCGACGCGATGCTGCGCCAGTCCGGAGCGTTCGACGAACGCGCGGAGCTCGTGGACAGGGTCATGGACTCGGGGGATCTCGAGCGCGAGAAGGGGATCACGATCCTCGCGAAGAACACCGCCGTACGGCGGCCGGGCGCGGGGGCGGGCGGCGCGGACCTGGTCCTCAACATCATCGACACCCCCGGTCACGCGGACTTCGGCGGGGAGGTGGAGCGTGGCCTGAACATGGTCGACGGCGTGGTCCTGCTCATCGACTCCTCCGAGGGGCCGCTCCCACAGACCCGTTTCGTGTTGCGCAAGGCGCTCGCCGCGTCCCTGCCCGTCATCATCGTCGTCAACAAGACCGACCGGCCGGACGCCCGCATCGACGAGGTGGTCGAGGAGGCCCAGGACCTGCTGATCGACCTGGCCTCGGATCTGGAGGACCCCGCCGCCCAGGCCGCCGCGGAGCACGCACTCGAACTCCCCGTGGTCTTCGCCTCGGGTCGCGCGGGTAAGGCGTCCACCACCCAGCCCGCGAACGGCCAGGAGCCGGACGCGGAGAACCTCGACGACTTCTTCAAGCTCCTCTACGAGGTGATCCCCGCCCCCCGCGGCGACGCCGACGCGCCGCTCCAGGCCCACGTCACCAACCTGGACGCCTCCAACTTCCTCGGCCGGATCGGCCTGGTGCGCATCCACAACGGGCGTCTGCGCAAGGGCCAGCAGGTCGCGTGGATCCACCACCTCGCCGACGGCGAGACGGAGACGAAGTCCGTCCGCATCTCGGAGCTGCTGGCGACCAAGGGCGTCGAGCGCGTGCCCACCGAGGAGGCCGTGGCCGGAGACATCGTGGCGGTGGCCGGGATCAGCGACATCATGATCGGCGACACCCTCGCCGATCCGGAGAACCCGGTCGCGCTCCCCAAGATCACGGTCGACGAACCGGCGATCTCGATGACCATCGGCGTCAACACCTCGCCGCTCGCCGGACGGAACGGCGGCACGAAACTCACGGCGCGGATGGTCAAGGCGCGGCTCGACCAGGAACTGGTGGGCAACGTCTCGCTCAAGGTCATCGACACCGAGCGTCCCGACGACTGGGAGGTGCAGGGCCGCGGTGAGATGGCGCTGTCCATCCTCGTCGAGACCATGCGCCGCGAGGGCTTCGAGCTCACCGTCGGCAAGCCCCAGGTGGTCACCCGCCGGATCGACGGCAAGGTCCACGAGCCGATGGAGCACATGACCATCGACGTGCCGGAGGAGTACCTCGGTGCGGTCACCCAGCTCATGGCCGCCCGCAAGGGTCGCATGGAGCAGATGAGCAACCACGGCACCGGATGGGTCCGGATGGAGTTCACCGTCCCGGCCAGGGGTCTCATCGGCTTCCGCACGACCTTCATGACCGAGACGCGGGGAGCCGGCATCGCCAACTCCGTGTCGGCCGGGTACGAGCCCTGGGTCGGGGAGATCCGCTCGCGGCACACCGGCTCCCTCGTGGCGGACCGCGCCGGCAAGGCCACCGCGTTCGCCCTGCTGGGTCTGGCCGATCGCGGCGACTTCTTCATCGAACCCGGTTCCGAGGTCTACGAAGGGGTCGTCGTGGGCGAGAACCCGCGCTCCGAGGACATGGACGTCAACATCACCAAGGAGAAGAAGCTCACCAACATGCGTGCGGCGTCCTCCGACGCGACCGAGACGTTGTCCAAGCACCGCAACCTCTCGCTGGAGGAGGCCATGGAGTTCTGCGCCGGCGACGAGTGTGTGGAGGTCGGACCGGACGCCGTCCGCGTGCGCAAGGTGCTGCTCACCGCCAACGAGCGGGCCAAGGCCCGTAGCAGGTCCAAGTCCCGCGAGCAGCAGTCGGTCAGCTGACGAGGGCCCCGGTGGCGATGAAGGGGGCGTCGGGCCGTCGGCGCGGTACCGCCGTGCTGGCCGGCGTGCTCTCCCTCGTCGTCCTCGCGGGGTGCGTGGCGGACCCGCCCCCTCCCACCGTGGTGGGGGAGGACGGTGTCGACGGGGAGACCGTCAGCCTGTCGAGTGGCGGAGTCCTGCTGGCTCTCGACCGCGTCGACCCGGGATTCAACCCACATCTGCTGGCCGACCAGGGGGTCGACACGGATCTGGTGGCCTCCTTACTGCTGCCCAGCGCCTTCGTCCCCGGTCCGGATGGGCACCCGGTGCTCAACCGCGACCTCCTGGTGTCCGCGGAGCCCCGGCCGGCAGATCCGCGGACCATCCGGTACACCATCGATCCCCAGGCCCAGTGGACCGATGGTGTGCCGGTCGCGGCGGAGGACTTCGAGTACCTCTGGCGACAGATGACCACCCAGCCCGGGGTCGTCGATCCCGCCGGCTATGAGCAGATCGTGGAGGTCCGGTCGGGTGCCGGAGGCAAGGTCGTGGACGTGGTCTTCGACTCCCCGCCGGAGGACTGGCAGACCCTGTTCGCCGACCTGTTGCCCGGGCACATCCTCAAGGACGCCCCGGACGGATTCCAGGGCGCGATGGCCCGACTTCCCGCGATGAGCGCGGGGCCGTACATGATCCGTGTCGCCGACATCGGCCGCGGCGAGATCGAGTTCGTCCGCAACGACCGGTACTGGGCTCGGGCACCGGAGCTCGATCAGATCCTCGTCCGGCGGGCGACCGGGGCCGGCCAACTCGGTGCGGCGTTGCGCGGTGGGCCGGGATCGCTCGCGATGGTCGCGGCCACCCCGTTGGCCTCAGACGTCTCGGCCACCGTCCCCGGGATCCGCTCTGTGACCGTGGACGCCTCGGCCCAGCTCGAGTTGGGCTTCAACACCGTCGCCCCGGCGGTACGCGACCCGGCGGTCCGGCGCGG
>NZ_JAALDV010000293.1:0-6072 GCF_014145045.1 Dietzia sp. DQ12-76 | reverse complement strand
TCTGGGCACGTTGGCGTGGACGCAGAAGGTCTATCACTCGGGGCTCGAGGAGCGGGGCGGGGCGGTGGTCAACGTGGCCTCGATCGCGGGCCTGGCGCCCTCGCCGGGGATCGGGTGGTACGGCGCCACCAAGGCGCTGGTGATGCGACTGACGCAGGAACTGGCGGTGGAGGTCGGCCCGGCGGTCCGCGTCAACGCCGTCGCGCCGGGCGTGGTCAAGACCCGCTTCGCCGAGGCGCTCTACTCCGGCCGCGAGGAGCAGATGTCCGCCGCGTTGCCCGCGGGCCGGCTGGGGGTCCCCGACGACATCGCCGGCCCCGTGTCGTTCCTGCTCTCCGACGACGCCCACTGGATCACCGGGCAGACGATCGTCGTGGACGGCGGGGCGCACATCGTCGGCGCGGGATTGCAGGGCTGACATGGCCTCGATACAGGAGTTCTGTGCCTCGACGGGCCGCTCGCTCGAGGCGAGCCCCCCGATGGCGGTCGCGGCGCAACCGTTGACCTGGGTGGACAACGCGCCGTGGCAGCGGATCGAGTCGCCGGAGCCGTCGGCCGTGATCTACGTCGACCCGGGAGCGCACCGCGACGGGTTCTCGCCCAACGCCGTGGCCACCTGTGCCCGCGTCGCGCCCGCCATGTCCACCGACGACGCGGTGACGATGATCGTGGCCACCGCGGAGGTGCTCGCCGACTGGACACTGCTGGAGGAGGTCGCGGGAGAGGGCGACGAGGACGCCGGCGCGGTGCGCAGCGTCTACCGCTTCGTCCGCGGGACCTACACCGCCGAGCCCGGCGAGATGGCCACCTCGAGCCTGATCGTGGGATGGAGCGACGACGAGGCGACCTACGTCTTCCAGTTCGTCGTGACCGGGTGGCGCGAGGACGCGGGTCTGCACGACTCGGCGATGGACTGCCTGATGATCGGCGAGTGGACGGCCGGACAGATCGTCGGCGCCATGCGGGGTTGACGGCCTCCGGCGGACGCGGCGGGCCCCGCTAGGGTGGGCGGGTCAGGAGTCGGGTGGACAGGAAGGCGGGACCGCCGGTGCAGCTTCGCGAGTTGAGCGTGACGGGGGCGTGGGAGATCACCCCCCGCCGGATCTCCGATGACCGCGGGGTCTTCCACGAGGCGTTCACCGACGCGGCCTTCCGCCGCCTGACAGGGCACCGCTTCGACCTCGCGCAGGTCAACGTGTCGGTCTCGGGCGAGGGGGTCCTGCGCGGCCTGCACTACGCCGAGGTGCCGCCCGGCCAGGCGAAGTACGTGATGTGCCCGTCCGGCACGGTGTTCGACGTGGTGGTGGACGTGCGGGTGGGGTCGCCGACCTTCGGGGAGTGGTCCGGGGTCATCCTCGACTCGGAGGACCAGCGTGCGGTGTACGTCCCCGAGGGCGTGGCGCACGGATTCCTCTCCCTCGAGCCGCAGTCCACGGTGATGTACCTGTGCTCGGAGGGCTGGCGACCGGGCGCCGAGCACGGGGTGGACGCCTTCGATCCCCACCTCGCCGTCGACTGGCCCTCCGTGGCGCTCGACGGCACCCCGATCACGCACGTGATGAGCGGAAAGGACCGAGACGCGCCGAGTCTGCTCGACGCCGCGGCCGCCGGGCGCCTGCCGCGGTGGGAGGACTGTGAGGCGCACGTGGAACGTCTGCGGGAGGCCACCGCGCGGGTGGACGAGGAGTGGCGCCCGAACGCGGATTGACATACCCTAGGGGGTATCGAACGACGCCCTGTCGGGTCGAGAATCCCCGTGAAGGAGGACGCCATGTGTTATCCGGTCACCTGTTCCATCTGCGGCAAGACCACCTGGGACGGCTGCGGTCAGCACGTCGACCAGGTCAAGGCGGCCGTGCCCGTCGAGAAGTGGTGCGACGGGGAGCACCCGGCCGCGGCCCGGTAGTCCCGGCGAGGCGGCCCAGGGGTGCCGCGGTCCCGACCTCCATCGGGGGCGTCGGTCCCCACTCCCGCGCCACGGACCCGTCCGGCGGGGTAGAACCGGGTGACACGCACTCGTCGTCCCTCCCGGAGGCCCCAGTGAGCACCCCGTACGTCCTCGTCGAGCGCAGCGGCCCGATCGCGCGCGTGACCCTCGACCGGCCCGATCGCCGCAACCCCCTGTCGTTGCGGATGATGCGCGAGGCCACTGCCGCCATCCGCGACCTCGGTGACGACCCGTCGTGCGGCGTGGTGGTGGTGACGGGGTCGGGCCCGGCGATGTCCGCCGGGCACGAGATCGGCGAGATGATCAACCGCACCCTGGACGAGGAGCGCGAGGTGTTCGACACCTGCGTCGAGCTCATGGAGTCGATCCAGGCCATCCGCCAGCCCGTGATCGCGGAGGTGCAGGGCCACGCCATCGCCGCCGGGTGTCAGCTCGTGGCGACCTGCGACCTCGCCGTGGCCGTCGACACCGCGAGGTTCGGCACCCCGGGCGTGAGGATCGGCCTGTTCTGCTCGACCCCCATGGTGGCGGTCTCGCGGAACATCGGCCGCAAACGCGCGCTCCAGATGCTCCTGACCGGCGAGACGATCGACGCCGCCACCGCGGTCGAGTGGGGCCTGGTCAACGCCGCGGTACCCGCAGACCGGCTCCGGGCCCGTGTGGACGAGCTCGCCACCCGGATCGCCGTCGCCAGCCCGCTCACGCTGGAGATCGGGAAGCAGGCCTTCTACCGCCAGATCGATCTACCCCAGGACGAGGCGTACCGCGAGATGGCCGAGACGATGGCCACCAACGCGATGACATGCGACGCCCAGGAGGGCATGTCCGCGTTCCTGGACAAGCGCACCCCGCAGTGGCGTGGGGAGTGAGGCGGAGGGGTGAGCAGACGCCGGGCAGGCGCGTCCGGCGACTCGCGGTCGCCGGGATCGGTGCGATGACCTCGTGGATCGTGGGTGTGACTGCGCCCTACTAGGATCTGCGGCATGGCGATCCGGGTGATGACGGTCTGTACCGGCAACATGTGTCGGTCACCGCTGGCCGAGCGCCTGCTCGCCGCGCGCGCCGCCCGAGCGGGTCTCGACGTGGTGGTGGAGTCCGCCGGGACGAGGGCGGTCAACGGCGTGGAGATCCACCCCGAGACCCGCCGGGTGCTCGAGGCGTATGGCGGGAGCGCGGAGGGTTTCGGCGCCCGGCTCCTGTCGCCACGAGTGCTCGGGGGTCACGATCTGGTCCTCACCGCCACGCGCGCCCACCGCGACGCCGTCCAGGAGATGGCGCCGCTGCTGTGGAAGAGGACCTACACGTTGCTGGAGGCGGCCCATCTGGCCGACACGGACCGGGCTCTGACGCTCCGGGGCCTGTCGCGGGCCCGCCTCGGCGTGGACACCGACGATCCGGCGTGGGACATCGAGGACCCGATCGGCCGCCAGCCGGAGGTCTTCGACCGGACGGGGACGCAGATCAGCCACGCGGTCGACTCGATCGTCGATCTCCTGGGCCGCCGGGGGTGATGCCCGGTCAGGGGTCCAGGGGTTTACGCCTGTCCAGATCCCGAAGGAAATCAGGGTCGTCGTCCGGGGCGATCACGCGAGGCGGGGCCGGCCGTGAACCGGGCCCGAAGGCCCGCCACAGCAGAATCGCCACGGTCACCACTCCGATGAGTGCGAACAGCCAGATCACTCGAACCTCCTTTCCACCACGATACGTATCCTGGGGGTCATGAGCGAGCGAGACGAGTCAGCAATCCCGGCACAGGCGCCCGCCGGAACCAGTCCCGGCGCCCGCCTGGCCCGCAACATGATGTTCTACACGGTGTTGAGGCTGCTGATGGTCGTCGCACTGACCCTGATCGTCATCGGTATCGGCCGTCTCGCGGGCGTCGACGTGCCGGTCCTCGTCGCGGCGATCATCTCGGTGGTCATCGCGCTCCCGCTGTCGATGGTCCTGTTCACGCGCCTGCGCGCGGAGATCAACTCCGACATCTCGGCTGTGGACGCCAACCGTCGCGTCAAGCGGGACGACCTGCGACGTCGGATGGACGAGGCCTGAGCCCTACCGGGCCGACCCGAGTCGATGGACCGGCAGCCGTTCAGATCCGGACCGGCAGCCGTTCAGCTGACCGGAGCGGGCAGAGAGGGGAGCCACTCCGAGCCGAATGACCCGTTCGGGTCATGTGACCCCATCCATCCGAACGGCGGCCACCCGGAAGCCTGAGGCGGCGGGGGAGCGGCCGCGTCGGTTTCGGTCTCGGTCGGCACCGCGGTCGGCGCCGGCTCGTCGGATCCGGTGGTGGGTTGGCCGACCTGGTTCGCGGCCGTCGTCTCACCGGCGCCCGGGGTCGTGGTCTCGGTGTCCCCGGGTCCGGTGGGTGGGCTGGTGGGCGGGGTGGTCGGCGGCGTCGTCCCCTCGGGCGGGGTCGTCGGCCCATCCGGTGTGGTCTCCTCGGTGGGCTCGCCCGGACCGCTCTCGGTCGGCTCGTCCGGTTCCGTGGTGGGGTCGTCGTCGTCGAACCACGGATCCTGCCCACCGGCGTCCGTCCGCGGCTGGGCGGGAGTCCACTGGGTGGCCGTGGTGCCCGTCTCGGGCTGGCGGGGCGGTGCGTGGGTGCCCGTCTCGTCGTCGGCGACGTACAGCGCCCCCGGTGCGGGTTGCACACCGATGTAGTACCGGCTCAGGCAGTGGTCGGTGACACTCTGCGTGCCGTCGGTGAACACCGTCATTCCCGGTGTGCCGCCGTCGGCCTCGGTGGCGCACCGGGCGATGAAGCGGCCGGGCGGGGTGTCACGCTCGCTCGATTCGGCCGCGGAGGTGAGGTCGGTCGCAGAGGCGGATCGCGGGGCTTCGGAGAGAACCTGCGGTTCCGGCTGTGCGCACGACGCGGCTACCAGCGCGATCGCGCCGGCGGTCAGGAGCACCCGAGTTCGCATAACGATAGTGTCTCAGTTCTGTCAAAGGATGGCTACCGGTCGGGGCTGTGCGTCACGTCATCATCGGTCAGATCTCGGCCACCTGTCTCCGTACCGCCCCGATCGAGGCCAGGCAGGCGGCGAGAACCGCGGCCGCGACCCCGCCGACCCCCACGGTGATCAGATCGCTCACCGGCGGTGCGATGTTACCGGTGTTCTCGGATCCCACCATCGCGACCGCGCCGAGTCGGCCGAACGCCGTGCCGATGAGCACTCCGAGAGTCGAGGCGCTCGCCGCCACCAGTGCCGTCTCCAGGACGAGCATCCGCCAGACGCCGGCCCGGGTGACGCCCACGCCGCGGAGGAGGCCGATCTCGCGCGTCCGTTCCCGGATCGACAGCGTGAGCGTGTTGACCACCCCCACCAGGGCCAGCACCACCGCCACCGCGAGCAGCAGTGCACTGGACGTCAGGACGGTCCGGACGGATCCCGCGACCTGGTCCCGCGAGGCGAAGGTCTCGGTGACCGCCAGCGAGGGGTCGGCCTCCACGACCGCCGACCGCACCCGGTCGAGCGCCGTCTCGAGTCGCTCGCCTTCCAACCCGTCCTCCATCCGGAGCCACTGCTCGGTGCGGGGCACGAACTCCCGGGGCACCTCCAGGTCCTCCGGCCAGGGCGCTCCGTCCGGCGACCGCGGCAGGGGCCAGTCGGGCACACTGCCCGGGGCGGCGAGGGCCCACTGATCGCTGGTGCGACGGACCACCAGGTCCCGCGTGTCGTCGTCGGTGAAGAACCGGAACCGGACGGTGTCCCCGTCACCTGCGCCCGCGGCCACAGGAGAGGACTCGGGCAGGACGATCTCGCCAGGGCCGGGAAGTGTGATCTCCCGGCGCATCACCTGCGCCACCCCGGCCGGGTCGGCCACGCGCAGGACCGTCCTTCTGCCCTCGTCGTCGCGGGCGTACATGTCGACGACGACGAGGGACTCCGCGACCCCGTCCATGCCCGCGAGTCGCTCGGGCAGCGCGCCGGGCAGGATCCCGTCGGGTGAGGTGACGGCGACGTCCAACGGGACGCGGTCGACCAGCCGCGACTCGATGGCGGGCCCCAGCAGGGCGATCCCGGTGACCATGGTCGAGGTGAGCGTCACCCCGACCAGTACGGCGGCCGAGGTGGCGGCCGTGCGGCGTGGGCTGCGCGCGGTGTTGCGGGCAGCGA